>JBOGIE010000328.1:0-3052 GCA_050742435.1 Acidimicrobiales bacterium
ACGCCGCCATCGGGGCCCTGGAGCTGTTCGGCATCCACCTGGGCAACCGCCTGGGCCTCTACGACGCCCTGCTGGGCGGGGCGGCCACCGTCGGCGAGGTGGCCGAGGCGGCCGGCATCGCCCCCCGCTACGCCCGCGAGTGGCTGGAGCAGCAGGCGGTGGCCGGGGTGCTCACGGTCGACGACGTGGACGCCGGCCCCGAAGCCCGCCGGTACACGCTGCCCGAGGCCCACGTGGGCGTGGTGGCCGACCCGCTGGCCCTCGACCACCTGGCTCCCCTGGCCGGCCTGGTGGTCGGCATCGCCCAGGTCCTCGACGACGTGGTCGACGCCTACCGCACCGGGGGCGGCGTCCCCTACGCCCGGTACGGAGCCGAGTTCCGGCGGGGCCAGGGCGCCATCAACCGGCCGGCGTTCACCTCGGCGCTGGTCGAGGAGTGGCTGCCGGCGCTCGGGCCGGCCGTCGAGCGACTGGCGGCCGGCGGCCGGCTGGCCGACCTGGGCTGCGGGGCAGGTTGGTCGAGCATCGCCGTGGCCCGGGCCTTCCCGACCGCCGACGTCTGGGGGATCGACAGCGACCGGGCCTCGATCACCGAGGCCCGGGCTGCGGCCGAAGAGCACGGCGTGACCGTGCGGTTCGAGTGCGCCGACGCCACCGCCCTGGCCGAGGCCGGCCCGTTCGACGTGGTCACGGTGCTCGAGGCGCTCCACGACTTGGCCCGGCCGGTCGAGGTCCTGGGCGCGGCCCGAGCCGGGCTGGCCGGCGACGGGGTGGTCCTGGTGGCCGACGAGGCCGTCGCCCCCACGTTCACCGCCCCCGGCGACGACCTGGAGCGGATGATGTACGGCTGGAGCATCACCCACTGCCTGCCCGCGGCCATGGCCGAGCAGCCCTCGGCCGCCATCGGCACGGTCATCCGGGAGGGCACGGTCCGGGACCTGGCCACCCGGGCCGGGTTCGGCCGGGTGGAGGTGCTCGACGTGGACGGCGGCTTCTTCCGCCTCTACGCCCTGCGCCCCTGAGCCTCGTCGATCGTCCAGGCCACCGGGGTCTCGGGCCGGTACGAGCACCACGTACCGGTCCGGACCGCGTTCTGGAGGTGGCGCCCCAGCAGGGGGTGCGCCTCGGCCACCTGCCGGAGCGCGGCCCGGATCCGCCAGCCCACCGCGGACCGGGCCCGCTCCGTGGCCGAGCCGGTGGCCCGGGACCGTCCCGAGAGCCCGAACGCTTCGGACAGCTGCTGGACCAGGGCGTCGAGCTCGGCCTCGGCCCGCTCGGCCCGGTGCGGGTCGTTGGCGGCCCGGGCGTCGTCGATGTCGGACTGGAGGTCGCGGATCCGCCGCTCGTAGGCCCGCCGGGCCTGCTGGTCGAGGACCGGACCGGGCGCCGACCCGACGTCGGCCCCGCCCACCAGCTCGAGGCAGTGGACGTCCTCCCCGGGGCGGGCGAGCAGCACCGACAGGTCGCGGATGCCCTTGCCGTCACGTAGCCGGCAGGTGGCGCCGGCGTAGGAGACGGCCCACGTCGGCCCCCTCCCAGACCATGGTCGCCCCCGGGGCCGGCGGCTCGGGCGGCGGCTGGGCGCCCACCCCCGCCTCGGCCAGCGGGGGTGGGTCGCCCACGAGCCCGACCCGGCGGTGGGCGGCGGTGGCATCCCGCTCGTAGGCCGCAGCCTCCTCGGCCCGGCCGAGGAAGCGGGCCAGCACGGCGAGGTACCAGGCCACCGAGCCGGTAAAGGCGGCGCCGATCCCCTCGACGCAGAAGCGGTGGGCGTAGGGCCGGAGCTGGTCGTGGAGCAGCTCGGCCACCTCCCGGCAGCCGGCCAGCACCGCCACCTGGGCCAGCTGGGCGGACTCGGGCAGCCACTCCGAGTCGCGGGTGCGCCGCTCCAACCCCCCGGCCAACCACTGGTCGAGGAGGACGCGGGCCCGGTCGTGCTGGCCCAGCTGGACGGCCACGACCGCCGGGTAGGGCCAGCCGGCGGCGGTGGTCGCCGGCGCCCCCTCCCCGGGTTCGATGAGCTCGGCCATGGCCCGGCCGGCGTCGGCGAAGCGGCCCCCGTAGCGCTGCCGCACCCACCACTGGGTGAACGTGAGGATGCGGGCGTTGTCGCTGTGGGCCAGGGCGCCGATCTCCTCGGCCGCCGCGCCGTGCCGGGCGGCGGCGTCTACGTCGCCCCGCATGAGCTCCCGCATCCCCCGCCACAGGGGGACGTACCACCGGTACAGGGGCTGGCGGATCTGGTCGGACAGCTGGGCGAACCGCTCGATCTCCACGTCGGCCGCGCCCGCGTCGCCCGTCTCCAGCAGGGCGACGAGGCGGAGCCGGCGGCCCAGGAGCTCGAGCGGCCGGTCGCCCGCCTCCCGGGCCAGGCGCACCACCTCGGTGGACTCGGCCAGGCGGGTCTCGCAGTCGTCGGGGCCGGGGATGGCGTCGCAGTGGCCGGCGAGGGCGTAGCCCAGGACGGCCGGGTCGCCGACCTCCCGGGCCATGGCCACCGCCTCCTCGCTCAGGGCCAGGCGCCGGGGCTCGGCGTCCATGAAAGACAGGGCGACCGAGAGCCGGGCCAGCACCCACGCCCGCAGCAGCGACGGACCGCGGGCGAGGGCGGCCAGTGCCTCCTCGAGCAGGTCGACCTGCACGGGGTCGAGGAGGCGGACCTCGAACCCCCCGAACCCGGCTCCCAGGCCGAGGGCGGCCCGGGCCAGCTGGCCGGCGTCGCCCCGGCGACGGGCGATGGCGGCCGCCTGCTGGTAGGCCTCCCGGGCCGCGGGCAGGTCGCCGGCGGCCAGGTGGGCCTCGCCCCGGCCGATCAGCAGGTCGGCCCGGCGGGCGTCGTCCCCGTCGGTCCACAGCACGTCGAGGGCCCGCCCGTACCAGGCGGCCGCCTCCTCGTAGGCCAGCAGGCCGAAGCTGCGCTCGGCCGCCCGCACCGCCCAGTCGAGGGCCCGGGCGTCCCCTCCGGCCACCGCCCCCTGGAGGGCGTGGGCGGCGATCTCGGGGATGCGGGCGTCGCCGAAGCGCTCGTCCATGACCTCGGCCAGCCGGCGGT
>JBOGIE010000329.1:0-3036 GCA_050742435.1 Acidimicrobiales bacterium
ACCAGGTGTCACCAGTTCGGCGGTGGGGGTTAGTTGAGCGAGGGGTCCGGGGGGTAGGCGGCGAAGAGGGCCAGGGTGCCCTTCTGGCGACGGAGGACGGCGGCCCACAGGTTCTCGGGGGCGGGCGAGAGCGGGTCGCCGGCGTCGGCGTCGACCACGAACCAGCCGCCGGCGGCGATCTCGGCTTCCACCTGGCCGGGGCCCCAGCCGGCGTAGCCGGCGAAGACCCGGATCTCGTCGATCCGGGCGATGGCGTCGTCGGGGTCGCTGTCGAGGTCGAGGGTGCCGACCGGCCCGAGCACCGGCTCCCATCCCTCGGCGTCGCCCGGCCGCGGGACCCGGGCCAGGCAGACGGCGGCGCTGGGCGACACCGGCCCCCCGATGAACACCACGGGAGGGTGGGCGGCGGCCCGAGCCCACTCGGGGAGGGGCTCGGCCAGGTGCAGGTCGCTGGGCCGGTTCAGGACCACCCCGAGCGCCCCCTCCGTGAGGCCGTGCTCCAGCACGAGGATCACCGTGTGCTCGAAGTTGGGATCCTCCAGGTTGGGCGTGGCCACCAGCAGGCGGCCCTTCAGCTCGCTCAATTCGTCTCCTGGTCGCGATTCGTTCGCGGCGGTGGGCCGAACAGGGAGTCCCGGGCGTTGCGGGCGGCGGAGCGGGCGGAGACGAGGAGGGGGCGGAGATCGTCCGAGAGCCTGGCCTCGAGGTCGTCCAGGACCGGGTCGACCTTTTCGTCGACCTCGATCGCCAGCCGGGCCAGCTCCTTCTCCACCTGCCGGCGCCGGACCTGGGCCTGCTGGATGCCGAGCACGCCGAAGCCCACGGCGGTGTACAGCGAGTCGCGGAGCCGGTCGCCCACGTCGTCCATGCCCACCAGGAAACCACGAACCGGGCTGCCAGGGGGGCTGGGAGTGGTCCGGCTAGCCTGCAGCCAAGAAATGGATCCGCAGCCAGCTGCTCCCCCGCTCGTGGCGGTCGTTGTCGCCGACGAGCCCGGGGAGTGGTTCGAAGAGGCCCTCCAGGCCGTGGGGGCACAGGACTACCCCAACCAGTCGGTCCTGGTCATCGACGGGGCGGGCCGCGAGGATCCGGGGCCCCGGGTGGCGGCCGTCCTGCCCGACGCCTTCCTCCGCCGCCCGCAGCGCAAAGGTCGCCCGCCCGGGTTCGCGGCGGCGGCCAACGACGTCCTCGACACCGTCCAGGGGGCCGCCTTCCTGGTCTTCTGCCACGACGACGTGGCCCCCGAGCCCGACGCCCTCCGCCTCATGGTCGAGGAGTCGCTGCGGTCCAACGCCGGCATCGTGGCCCCCAAGCTGGTCGACTGGGACCGGGCCGACCGCCTCCTGGGCGTGGGGCTGTCGGTCGACAAGACCGGCGCCTGCGCCCCCCTGGTCGACCGGGGCGAGCTCGACCAGGAGCAGCACGACTCGGTCCGCGACGTCTTCGCCGTGTCGACCGCCTGCCTGCTGGTCCGGGCCGACCTGTTCGCCGAGCTGGGCGGGTTCGACCCGGCCATGGCCGACTACGGGGCCGACGTCGACCTCTGCTGGCGGGCCCAGGTGGCCGGCGCCCGCGTGGTCGTCGCCCCCGCGGCCCGCGTCCGCCACCGGGAGGCCCGCAAGGAGGCCCCCGGGGCCAATCCCGAGCGGTCCCGGCTGGAGCCGCGGCACCACCTCCGGGCCATGCTGAAGAGCTACTCCTGGCCCCACCTCCTGCGGGTCCTTCCCCAGGCCCTGGTGGCCACGGTCGTCGAGGCGCTGGTCGCCCTGGTGACCCGCCGGGCCAACGAGGCCCGGTACCTGCTGGGGGCCTGGGGTTGGAACCTCCGCCATGCCGGCGAGCTGCGGCCCTTGCGAGCCGTCGTCCGCCGCACCCGGGCCGTCCCCGATGCTGAGGTCCGCCGCCTCCAGGCCCGGGGCAGCGCCCGGTTGTCGCTGTACCTGCAACGGCGTTTGCACGCCGAGGAACGGGCCCGCCACCTGGTCGAGGCCGGCCAGGAGCTGGTCGAGGCGGTGGGCAAGGGCCCGGCGCGCGCCGCCACCGCCCTCCTGTGCCTGCTGGTCCTGGGCCTCCTCATCGGGAGCCGCAACCTGTTCACCGGCCGCCTGCCCGCCGTGGGCCAGTTCGCGCCGCTCCCCCGCCCGTCCACCCTCCTGACCCACCTGTTCGACGGGTGGCGCACCACCGGCATGGGGTCGACGTCGCCCGCCCCACCGGCGTTCGGCGTGCTCGGCGTCCTCGGCGCGGCGTTCTTCGGCCACATGGGGGCGCTGGCCAAGCTGCTCGTCCTGGGCGCCTGGCCGCTGGCCGCGGTGGGCGCGTGGCGGCTGGCCCGGCCGCTCGACTCCACCATGGCCCGGCTGGCCGCGGTGACCGCCATCCTGGCCGTGCCCCTGCCCTACAACGCCCTGGCCCGCGGGCGCTGGACCGGCCTCATCGCCTACGCGGCCATGCCCTGGCTGCTCCTCCTGCTGGCCCGCATGTGCCACCTCGAGCCGTTCGGCACCGGGCCCGGCGAGGGCGACGGCGACCCAGGGCGGGGAGCGAGGCGGCGTGGGCGCGACCGCCGCCGCGCCGCTCGCCGGCCTGCGGACGGCACCCCGGCATGGCGGCCCCTGCTGGTCCTGGGTGTGCCCCTCGCCGCGGTGAGCGTGTTCGTGCCCGGGATGCCGATCGCCGTGCTGATCACCGCCCTCGGCCTGTTCCTCGGTTCGCTGCTCGCCGGTGGGGCCGGCGCCGCGGCCCGGGCGGTTTGGACCACCCTCGGCGGTATCGCCGTGGCCCTCGTCCTCCTCCTCCCCTGGTCGGCCGCCCTGGCCCTCCCCGACGGCTGGTCGACGGTGGCCGGCGTGGGCCGGATGACGAGCCGGGCCCCCGGTCTGGGGACGCTGCTGCGCTTCCAGGTCGGTCCTCTGGGCGCCGGGGTCCTGGGCTGGGCCCTCCTGGCCTGCGCCGCCCTGCCCCTCCTCGTCGGCCGCGGGTGGCGGTTCGCCTGGGCGGTGCGGCTGTGGACGGTGGCCCTGCTCAGCGTGGGCG
>JBOGIE010000330.1:0-3031 GCA_050742435.1 Acidimicrobiales bacterium
CTGCCGCCGGCGGGTGACCGCCCTGGATCAGGTGTCGTTGGCGGTCGGGGAGGGGGAGATCCTCTCCCTCGTCGGCGAGAGCGGCTCCGGCAAGTCGACCCTGGGGAGAGCCGTCGTGGGCCTGGAACGCCTCGACGCCGGCCGGATCCTGTTCGAAGGGACCGAGTACTCCCGGATGCGCGAGCGGTCGTTGCGACACCTGCGCCGGCGGATGCACCTGGTGCTGCAGGACCCGTACCAGTCGCTCCATCCCGGCATGCGGGTCGGGGCCGCGGTCGCCGAGCCGCTGGAGGTGGCAGGGGCCGGCAACGCCGGTTCGCCACGGGTCGCCGAGGCACTGGAGGAGGTGGGGCTCACGCCCGCTTCGGACTTCCTCCACCGCTATCCCCACCAGCTGTCGGGTGGACAGCGCCAGCGGGTCGTGCTGGCCCGGGCCCTCGTCGGGCGTCCGCGCCTGGTGGTGGCCGACGAGCCCACGTCGATGGTCGACGCCACCCTGCGGGGCAGCATCGTCGACCTCATCCGGCAGCTTCGTGACCGCCACGGCATCGCCTTCCTGGTCATCACCCACGACCTCGACCTGGCGGCCGCCGTGGGCGCGCGGGTCGCCGTGATGCAGGACGGCCGGCTGGTCGAAACCGGCCGGACGGCCGAGGTCTTTCGCTCACCCCGTGACCCCTACACCCGGATGCTCCTCCAGGCCGCGGCCGAGGTCGGCCGCCTGGAGGCCGCGGCCTGAGCCCTTCTCGGGTGGTGGCGGCGAAAACGGGACCTTCGACCCTGGAGGGCAGTCGTGGATTCGCCGATCCTGGATGCATGGAATTGGACCGCAACGGCCTCGAAGTGCTCTCACGGGAGGAGTGTCTCCAGCTGCTGGCCGGCAGTGTCGTCGGCCGGGTCGTCGTAACCGACCGGGCGCTGCCCGCAGCGTTTCCGGTCAACTTCACCCTGTTCGACGACGACGTCGTGTTCCTCTCCTCCGAGGGAAGCAAGCTCGAGGCCGTCAGCACCGGGCAGGTGGTCGCTTTCGAGGTCGACGAGATCGACCCGAGGTCCCAGACCGGATGGAGCGTGCTCATCCAGGGATGGGCCGGCCTGATCGAGGACCCCGAGGAGTTGGAGCGGGCACGGGCGCTGGGGCTCCAGCCCTGGGCTCCCCGCCCGCCCGGGCAGTTCGTGCGGATCCGCGCCGAACTGGTCTCCGGGCGCCGGCTCCTCCCTCCGGGCCCCGTACGGATCGACCACCGGCTGGAGGCCGCGGTCGTGAGCTGAAGGAGGTACGACGCGTGAAAGCCCTCGTGGTGTACGAATCGATGTACGGCAACACCCACCTGGTTGCCGACGCCGTGGCGCGGGGCCTGGCGCGGGTCGCCGAGGTCGACGTGGTGCCCGTGGCCGGTGCCCGCCGTGACCTGGTCGACACCGCCGACCTGCTCGTCGTCGGTGGCCCTACGCACGCCCACGGCCTGAGCCGGGCCAGCACCCGCCAGGCCGCCGTCGACCAGGCCAAGGACCTGCGCGTGGAGCCCGGAGCGTCAGGCGCCGGCTTGCGGGAGTGGTTCGCCGCCCTCGGCCCGCTGGAGGCCCGGTCGGCGGCGTTCGATACGCGGGTCGAGCTGCCGGCGACGCTCACCGGGCGGGCGTCGAAGGGCATCGCCAAGGAGCTGCGCCACCACCGCTCGCAGCTGGTGGGCGAGCCCGAGAGCTTCTTCGTCGACAAGGCCAACCGGCTCAAGGAGGGCGAGGAGCGCAGGGCCGAGGAGTGGGGAAGGGAACTGGCCCAGGCCGCGCTCGCGCCCGGGCAGGTCGTAGAGGGCGGCGGCATGCCGGATGGGGATCGGGCAGGCTGGCGGCCCGGGAGGTCGCCAACGTCGTGAAGGCGGCATCCGGACTGGACATCATCCCGCCGACCGAGTGCCTCCACCTGCTCGCCGGCCAGCGCGTCGGTCGACTGGGCTTCGTCGTGGACGATCAGCCCCTGATCCTGCCGGTGAACTACGCCATGGCCGCCGACATCGTCCTGTACCGTTCGGGGGCCGGCACCAAGCTGGAGGCGGCCACGGGCGCCAAGGTGGCCTTCGAGGTGGATCAGGTCGACGTCGAGGCCGGCACCGGTTGGAGCGTCGTCGTCCAGGGCGTGGCCCAGGAGATCACCGACGACGTCGACGTCTTCGCCGAGGCCCAGCGGGAGGCCGCCGCACCCACATGGATCCCCGAGCCCGCCGACCACTACGTGCGCATCGTGCCCTCGGTGATCTCGGGCCGCCGCATCACCGGCGCGCCGTAGATCGACAGTCCCGAAAGGCCCCTAGGTCGCGGTGAGCAGCCGGCGGCCGGTGATCGTGTCGGCGTTGACCCGGAACCAGCGATGCCGCTGACCGGGCGCCCAGGAGACCAGGGCCAGCCGCCGGAGCCGCTCCGACGTGGTGTCGATGGCGTTGCTGACGTCCTGGGCCACCCCCTGGACCAGCACGCTCCACCCCGTGGTGGTCGCCTCGTCGATGCGGTCGGCCTCGAAGGCCACGACCTGCAGTGCCACCTTGTTGAGCACCGTGCCCTCGGCCGTCCGGAACACCACGCTGGACCCGTCGACCACGTAGTTGACCGGGAGCACGACGGGCCGGCCGTCGACGATAAGGCCCACCCGGCCCACGGACGTCGTGGCCAGCAACTCCAGGCATGCGGGGGCGTCGAGCTCCTCCATGACCGCGGCCGACGTGGGGTGGGGTTCCTCCGGCGCAGGCACCGGCCCTCCTTGCAGTGGTGGTCGGGACGACTGGACCCTAGCCATCCCCGTCGGGGCGGTGGTGGTCCGGTAGGAGCGGGCGTTCAGTCCCCTGCAGCCGACGACGCCGGCACGGTGCGGATGCGCCGGCCGGTGATGGTGTAGGGCTCGATCCTGATCCACTGCTCCCGCTCGCCCGGGACCCACGGCTTGAGCCACTCGTGGTGGGGCAGGGCGTTCACCTGGTCGTCGGAGAGGAGCTCGGCCTTGCCTTGTACGACGACGCTCCACGCCATGTGCCCGACC
>JBOGIE010000331.1:0-3014 GCA_050742435.1 Acidimicrobiales bacterium
GGCCGGCCAGTTCGTCACCGAGCTGGTGCGGACCGGCGTGCCTCCCTGCGAGGCCCTGGCCGAGGCGGTGGCCATCGCCGAGCGGGCCCTCGCCCAAGATTCCTGACCACCCCGCCCGTTTCCTCCCCCACGGCGGTACGTTGGCGCCATGACCCAGGCACCTGACTTCGCGGCCCGCAGGGAAGCCATCGTCCAGGCCCACCTGAAGCCACCGTCCGAACGCCCGCCGTCCAGCGCCCGGGGCGTGCACCACCTGGCCATGATCTGCAGCGACGTCGAGCAGACCGTCCGCTTCTACCAGGACATGCTCGGCTTCCCGCTGGTCGACGTCATGGAGAACCGGGACTACCCCGGCTCGACCCACTTCTTCCACGACATCGGCCACGACAACCTGCTGGCCTTCTTCGACTTCCCCGGCCTCGGGCTCGACCAGGCCACCGAGGCCATCGGCGCCGTGCAGCACGTGGCCATCTCCGTCGACCGGGCCAGCTTCGAGGCCATCCGTGACCGCCTCGACGCCGCCGGCCTGCCCTACCTCGGCCCCGACCGGGGCCTCACCAACTCCATCTACGTGAAGGACCCGGACGGCGTGCAGGTCGAACTGCTGGCCGAGCCCCTCCGCATCATGGACGACCGCTACCTGGGCTGAGCCCGCCTCAGGCGGTGTGGGCCCGGCAGGCGGGGCACTCCGGCACGGGCACAGGGTGCTCGCCCAGGCGGTGCTGGACCTCCATCTCCTCGCGGATGAGGACCCGTACGTTGGCGGCGACCTCTTCGAGCTGGTCCTCGCTCATGCCGCCCTTATCGGCCACTCCGGGCGTTTCCTTGACGCCTCCAGCAGCGTGCAGGCTCAGGTGCCTTCCAGCACGGTGCTTGCTCAGGTGCCTTCCAGCACCGTGGCCATCCCCTGGCCGACCCCCACGCACATGGCCGCCAGCCCGTAGCCCCCACCCCGCCGGCGGAGCTCGTGGGCCAGGGTGGCGACGATGCGGGCCCCCGAACAGCCGAGCGGATGGCCCAGGGCGATGGCCCCGCCGTTGGGGTTGACCAGGGCCGGGTCGAGCTCGGGCCACTCGGCCAGGCAGGCCAGGACCTGGGCGGCGAAGGCCTCGTTGACCTCCACGGCGACCAGGTCGGACCACCCGATGCCGGCTGCGGCCAGGGCCTTCCGGGCCGCCTCCACCGGGCCGATCCCGTACAGGTGGGGCTCCACCCCGCTGGTGGCCCGCGACACGATCCGGGCCAGGGGACGCCGGCCCGTCTCGGCCACGACCTCCTCGTCGGCCAGCAGCAGGGCTGCCGCCCCGTCGGCCAGGGGCGAGGCGTTGCCGGCGGTCACGGTGCCGCCCTCCTCACGGAACACGGGCCGGAGGCGGGCCAGGGCGTCGAGCGACGTATCCCGTCGCACGCTCTCGTCGGTGACCAGCGGGGAACCCGGGACGGCCACCACCTCCTCGGCGAAGCGGCCGGCGTCCCATGCCTCGGCCGCCTTGCGGTGGCTGTCGAGGGCGAAGGCGTCCTGGGCCTCCCGGTCGATCCCGTACTTCTCGGCCAGCACCTCGGCGCCCTCCCCCAGGGAGATCGTCCACCCGGGCGGCATCCGCGGGTTCACCAACCGCCACCCCAGGGCGGTGGCCACCGGCGCCACCGCAGCCGGGTCGAGGGTCACCCACGGGGCCCGGCTCATGGACTCCACGCCACCGGCCACCGCCACCCGGGCGTCGCCCAGCAGGACGGCCCGGCTGGCCTGGGCCACCGCCTCCATGCCCGACCCGCACAGCCGGTTCACCGTGGTGCCGGGCACGGTGACGGGCAGGCCGGCGAGCAGGACGGCCATGCGCGCCACGTCGCGGTTGTCCTCGCCCGCCCCGTTGGCGTCGCCCAGCCACACGTCGTCGATCCGGCCGGGGTCCACCTCGGGCACCCGGTCGGCCACCGCCCGTAGGACCGTCGCCGCCAGGTCGTCGGGGCGGACGCCGGCCAGCCCGCCGCGGTACTTCCCGATGGGCGTACGGACGGCGTCGAGGATGTAGGCCCCCGTCCGGGTCATGGCGCCGGCCCCTCTCCCTCCCACGCCGCCCGCAGCAGCGACCGCAGGGCGGCCTGGTCGACCGGCCGGGGGTTGGGCGGTGGCGCGGCGGCCACCTCCTTTGCCACCTCGTCCACCGCCTCCGGGGGCATGCCCAGCTCGGACAGGGCCAGAGGCAGGCCCAGGCGGGAGGCCAGCTCGTAGAGGCCGGTGGACGCCCGCCCGACACCCACGGCCACGGCCATCCGGGCGGCCAGGGGTCCGAGCACCGGCTCGTTGAAGGCGACCACGTGGGGCAGGAGGGCGGCGTGGGTCTCGGCGTGGGGCAGGTCGTAGCGGCCGCCCAGGACGTGGCAGAGCCGGTGGTGGAGGCCCGCCCCCGCCGAGGCCAGCGCCATGCCGGCCTGGCACGCTCCGACCAGCACCCGGCTGCGGGCCTTGAGCGAGGAGGGCTCGGCCACCGCCGCGGGCAACGACTCGCACAGGGCCCGGGCCGCCTCCAGGGCTAGGGGGGTGGAGAGCGGGCTGGCCCCGCTGGCCCACACCGCCTCCATGCAGTGGGCCACCGCGTTCAAGCCGCTGGCCGCGGTCGTCCGCACCGGAAGGCTGAGGGTCAGCTCCGGGTCGTAGACCACCGTCTTGGGCAGCACCCCCAGGTCCCGCCCCGTCTCCTTGCGCCCGCCGGTCGTCATCCCCCAGATCGGGGTCATCTCCGACCCCGCGTAGGTCGTGGGCACGGCCACCAGGGGCAGGCCGGACCGGGCGACGGCCTTGCCCAGCCCCGTCGCCGATCCTCCGCCCAGCGTCACCACGCCGTCGGCGCCCACCCCGACGGCGTCGGCGGACACCTGCTCGGCGAGCTCGGCCGGGACGTGCTGGCGCACGCCGTCGACCCGCCACGTCAGGCGGTGGTCGAGCACGCCGGCCAGGGCGTCGGCCTCGACGCGGGACGACCCGGAGGCGATGAGGACCACCTGCGACAGGC
>JBOGIE010000332.1:0-2984 GCA_050742435.1 Acidimicrobiales bacterium
GGGCACGAGGGCCAGGGTGCGGGCCAGCAGGGCGATGAGCAGCTCGTCGCGCCGGACGGGGAACTCGAGGGCCAGGGCCTTGTCGGTTGCCTGGTAGCGCTTCGACGGGCGACCGGCGCCGGGCTTGCCCGGCTGAGCCGTTGACCCCGGCCTGGCCGGGCGGTCGACCTGGACCTGGAGGTACCCGCCGGCGGCCAGCTTGTCGAGGTGGTGGCGGGCGACGTTGGGGTGCAGGCCGAAGCGCCGGGCCACCTCGGCGGTGGTCACCCCGCCGGCCGCGTCGTGGGCGAACAGGTAGATATCGCGCCGCGTGGAGTCGCCGAACGCGGACGTGGCCGCAGTGACACCGGCAGTGAACGCCTCCGGGGAGAGAGGCACCTGCTCCATGCCCGGTATTCTACCTATGTCCATAGGAGAAATTGCATGCCCAACACCGAAGAAGTTCTTGAGGCACTCCGGCCGGTCCAGGATCCCGAGCTCCACCGCAGCGTGGTGGACCTCGACATGGTCCGCGATATCCGCTTCGGCGGCGACGGTCGGGTGGCGGTCACCATCGCCCTCACCGTCGCCGGCTGCCCGCTGCGGGCCGAGATCACCGACCGCGTCACCCGTGCCGTGGGCGCCCTGGAGGGCGTGACCGGGGTCGACGTGGACCTCACGGTCATGTCCGACGAGCAGCGGACCGCCCTGCGCACCCGCCTCCAGGGGGAGATGTCGGGGGGCGCGGCGGCAGCCGGCCACGCCGGCCACGCCCACGCCGCCAACGAGCGCGAGCAGGTCATCCCGTTCGCCGACCCGTCCAGCCGCACCCGGGTGTTGGGGCTGTCGTCGGGCAAGGGCGGCGTGGGCAAGTCCTCGGTGACGGTCAACCTGGCCGTGGCCCTGTCCCGGCTGGGCCACGAGGTGGCCATCCTCGACGCCGACGTCTACGGCTTCTCCATCCCCAAGATGCTCGGCCTCGACCAGCAGCCGGTGGTGATCGACGGGATGATCGTCCCACCCGTCGCCCACGGCCTCACCGTCATGTCCACCGGCTTCCTCGTGGCCGACGACCAGCCGGTGATCTGGCGGGGGCCCATGCTGCACAAGGCCCTGAACCAGTTCCTGACCGACGTCTACTGGGGCGAGCCCGACTACCTGCTGGTCGACATGCCCCCCGGGACGGGCGACGTGGCCCTGTCGCTGGCCCAGTTCATGCCCCGCACCGAGGTCTACGTGGTCACCACGCCGCAGCCCGCAGCCCAGCGGGTGGCCCAGCGCTCCGCCCTCATGGCCCGCAAGGTAAACCTGGCCGTGCGCGGTGTCATCGAGAACATGAGCTGGTTCACCGGCGACGACGGCAAGCGCTACGAGATCTTCGGCTCGGGCGGGGGCCAGCTGCTGGCCGACGACCTGGGCGTGCCCCTGCTCGGCCAGGTCCCGCTGGTCACCGCCCTCCGGGAGGGGGGCGACGCCGGCGCCCCCGTCGCCGTCACCGACCCGGCCGGGGAAGCGGCGGCCGCCTTCGAGGCGCTGGCCACGCGGGTCGAAGCCCTGGGCCGGGGCCGCATCGCCCATCCCCAACTGACCATCCGCTAGCGCTCACGCCTCTTCGAGCTCCGCCGCCACCCGTAGGGCGAGGACCGACACCACCCGGTCGAGCCAAGGGCCCAGCTCGCTCCCGGCCTCCAGCCGGAGCCGGGCCTCTCGTGCCGTGACCGTCACCGGCCCTCCGTCCAGGGGGTGGGCGTCGACCTCGAGGATCTCCTCGACGCGGCCATCGCGGCCGCCGAGCGGGGCGCTGGCCACGATCGTCTCCCCGGGGACGACGGTCGCCGCCGACAGGTCGGCGTGCCACCGGGCGCCCGTGCGGTGGCGGTCCAGGGCCTGCTCCAGGCCGGTCACGAGGGCGGCGCGCAGGGCGCCGGCCACGTCGGCCTGGTGACGCCAGCGGTCCAGGGCGGCGGGATCGGGGGTGCTGGAGACGGCCAGATTCACCAGGTCGGTGAGCGCCCGCTGCACGAGGGCGACCGCCTCAGCCGGGTCTTCCGCCTCGACGGGGTCCACCAACGGGAGCGACGTCTCCCGTAGCAGGCAGCCGCCGGCCAGTGCCCTCGCCGCCCGCCCGTTCCCGTCGGCGAACGGCTGGACGTGGAGGAGGGCCTCCTGGAGCCACGCCGCCCGGACCGCGGGGTGGAGGGCGGCAAACGCCCCGCTCGTCGCCGTCCCGACCAGGCGGGCCATCTCCGGGCCGATCTGGGCGACCGGGACAGTCGGGCGCCAGCCTCCCTCCGGAAGGGGGACGTGGTTCGGGTGGTGCTTGTAGTCGCCCGGGGCCAGCACGTGGTCCTGCACGCGGTCGTCCACCCGGACGCGGTGGGTCAGCTGCGGCCGGCAGGCCACCTCATGGATCCGGCGGATCGCCTCCTCGGTCACGTCCGACGTCCCGGCCAGGGCGAGGGCGGAGTGGTTGGCCCGCACGTGGGCCCGCTCGGGCTCGCCCACGTCGGCCAGCGACGCCTCACCACGGAGGAGCGAGAGGGTGACCGCCTGGTCGGCAGGGAACAGCCCGTCGAGGGCGGTGGACCGGTAGGCGGCGGCCAGCCGGGCGCCGTGGACGACCATCCCGACCCAGTCGGGGGCCTTCTCACCCAGCGCCCGGAAACGGTCCAGCGTCGCCGTCCACGCCTCCTTGTCGACCTCGACCGCGGCCCATGCTTCGAGCCCGCCCAAGGGCCGGTAGAGCGGGTCGGCCTCGTCGGACAGGGCGGACTCGGTCACCCCGCCATCATGGCCGCCCTACCGTTCTGGCTGCAGTTGCCCGCGCTATGCGATGCTCACTGCAGCCAGTTCGGATGGGGCCGGCTCGGCGAACTGAGTGCGGTAGAGCTCGGCGTAGCGGCCGTTCCGGGCCAGCAGCGCCTCGTGGGTACCCCGCTCGACCACCCGGCCCTCTTCCAGCACGACGATGAGGTCGGCGTCGCGCACGGTCGACAGCCGGTGGG
>JBOGIE010000333.1:0-2948 GCA_050742435.1 Acidimicrobiales bacterium
GAGGAGGTGGCGGCCAAGGTCGGCATGCCCCCGGCCCGGGTGCGGGAGATCCAGCGCATCGCCCAGGAGCCGGTGTCGCTGGAGACGCCGGTGGGCGCCGAAGACGACAGCCACCTGGGCGACTTCATCGAGGACCAGCAGGCCGTCGCCCCGGCCGACGCCGCCACCCGGGCCCTGCTGTCGGAGGCGGTGGGGGAGGCGTTGGAGGAGCTGACCGAGCGCGAGCGCCAGGTCGTGCGCCTGCGCTTCGGGCTGGACGACGGCCAGATCCGGACCCTTGAAGAGGTGGGCAAGGAGTTCGGGGTCACCCGGGAGCGCATCCGCCAGATCGAGGCCAAGACCCTGGCCAAGCTCCGCCACCCCATCCGCAGCCAGAAGCTGCGGGACTACCTCGACGAGGAGTAACCCCCCAGCCCCGTGGGGGGCTCGCCGGTGGCGCGAGGCGGGGTGGTTCCCGTGGTGGTGTCGCCCGTGGCCGGGGGCGGGGCGACCAGGCCCGAGGTCTCCTGCGGTCCGTAGCCGTGGCCGTTGCCGTTCCCCTGGCCGTCGCCGGACCGGGACTCGACCACCGACCGGGCCTTCTCGACCCCCTCCTCGACCACCGACCTGGCCCGCTCCGCGGCCTGCTCGAACGCCTCGGATCCCCGCAGGCGCGTCAGCTGCCGGTTGATCTGGTCGTACCGCTGCCGGCCCGCCTTGGCCCCCAGGTAGTAGCCCGCGGCGAAGCCCGTCACCAAGCCCAATCGGAATCTCATGCTCGTGGTCTACCCCGGGGCTGGACGGTTGACTATCGAACATACGTTCGTCTATTCTCCTGGTGTGGGATACCGCGGAAAGCTGTCCGAACGGGAGGCGGCCCGCCGCCTGCGCGCCGCGGGCCGGACCATGCCCGACATCGCCGCCGCGCTCCAGGTCTCCCGCAGCTCGGTGTCGTTGTGGACGCGAGACGTGCCGGTCGAACGGGGGCCGAGGCGCCGCCTCCGGCCGCGCCAGCCCAACGCGTTGGAGCGCCGCAAGGCGGCCGAGATCGCCGATCTGTTGGAAGCGGGCCAGGCGCGGATCGGCCGCCTGGTGGAGCGCGACCTCCTCATCGCCGGCACCGCCCTGTACGCCGGCGAGGGCAGCAAGACCGGCCATGCGGTCGGCTTCGCCAACACCGACCCCCGGATGGTGGCTTTGTTCTGTGCCTGGCTGCGGCGGTTCTTTGTTCTCGATGAACGCCGCCTCCGGGTCCGGCCTTATCTCCATGAACGGCTGGATCTGGATGCGGCGATGTATTTCTGGTCCGAGGTCACCGATATTCCACTCCAACAGTTCGGGACGGCCTATCGCGCTCGCGCCGATCCCAGTCGCCGGGCGAACAAACACGAGCATGGATGCGCGACCGTCATCTATTCGTGTTCGCGAACCCCACCGGGCCGTGATGGGGCTGGTGCAGGCGCTGCTAGGCTCGACCCCCATTCCGGGGTAGCTCAATCGGCAGAGCAGCGGCCTGTTAAGCCGTTTGTTGTGGGTTCGAGTCCCACCCCCGGAGCGCAGGCCGCTAGGTTCGCACCGGGGCCCGTAGCTCAGTCGGTCAGAGCAGCGGACTCATAATCCGTCGGTCGCTGGTTCGATCCCAGCCGGGCCCACCCGCCGCCTAGGGTGCGGGCGTGCGTGCCCGACCCCGCGCGGTGGCCGCGGCGATGGTGGTACTGAGCGGGTGCACGGGGGGTGACGGTACGGGGGAGGGGCCCCCGGCCACCACGTCCACCACGGCCTCGACCGTGGCGTCCACGACCACCACCACCACCTCGACCATCGCCCGGATCCCGGTGCCGCCCGGCGCGGTGACCCTGGCGGTCCGGGACTTCACCCTGCCGGAGGAGCGCTCGGGAGGCACCGGCCTGCGGCTCCTCGTGAGGGCGGAGTCGGCCCGGCTGAGCGTGCACCGGCGGGGCGGCGGGGGAGGGGTGAAGGCGTGCCCGGTGGGGGGCCCGGCCACCCCGGTCACCCCCGGCGACTGCACCGACCTGGGCCCGGGGGCGACGGTCGAGGTGGCGTCCCGGACGGGGGTGGAGCTGCGGGCCACGGGGCCCGGGGCGTCGATGGTGGAGGAGGTGGGTCTGACGTACGTCGCCGTCGACCGGACGACCACGGTGGTGACCCCGGCCCGGCCGGCCGGGGCGTGCGCGGCCCGCGCCTGCCAGGCCGCGTTCACCCTGACCCCGGGGCGGCCGGGGGAGTTCACTCTGGACGGCCGGGCCGGGGGCGGCCGGCCCCGGCTGGTCCTGGAATCGGCCCCGGCCGGGACGCCGGCCACCGGCGGCAGTGGTTCCAACAGGACCCTGGCCACGGTCGAAGGCGGGGGGTCGCTTTCCATCAGGGCCACCATCGAGGCCGGCCGGGAGGCGGTCCTGCTCCATCACGAACAGGGGCCGGACGCCGTGGCCCCGGTGACGGCAGAAATTTCTTGGCCGTGACCTCTCTGTGGATAAACCGCTGCCGGGCGCGAGTCAGGTAGGAGCCGGCTTTCCAACAGGTTCCGTTGGTCGGTCCAACACTCTCCAACACCGGCAAAAGTGCTGGTCAGAGGGCCAAAACGGCCTGCCGGGGTGCTTGCCGTTTTCGCCGGGGCCATGGTAAACCTCGACCGTCCCTGCGGAGGTTCTTCGCCCTCCGCGCTCCCAGCCAGGCAAGGCGGTCGGCGTCAACCGGATGAGTGCGAGCTCCAGGATCGACGAGGTGGTGCGGCCCCTGCGGTGGGCCGCCTCCTTCGCGCTCCTGGCTGGCCTCTTCCTGGTCCTGCACGCCGGACCCGCCTCGGCCCAGGCTGCTCCGCCCTCAGGGTCGGAAGGTGCCGCAGGCACTTCAGGGACCTCGGCCGGCAGTGCCCCGGCGACGGTGTCCACCACCCCGCCGACCACCGCCGCGCCCGCCACCAGCACCACCGTTGCGCCGGTCACGAG
>JBOGIE010000334.1:0-2948 GCA_050742435.1 Acidimicrobiales bacterium
ACGGCCCGGGCCAGGGTCCCGTAGAAGTCGAAGAGGACGGCCTTCACGCCCTCGACAGTCTCACGGGCGGGCGAGCCGCAGCCAGCCGAACGTGAGGCCCAGGACCGACCAGAGGGTGAAGGCGCCGCCCAGGGTGGCCAGGCGGAACTGCCAGATGAGGGTGGCCGGGGCGGTCACCGGGTCGGGATTGGGCGGGAGGGCGATCAGACCGACCGCCGCCAGCCCCACCCAGACGGCGAGGGTGGCGGGGACGGCCTGGTGCACGGGGAGGCGGCGGGCGACGAAAGCCCGCCACGCCCGCCACCCGCCCCACGTGGCCACCAGCGACCAGGCCACGGCCAGGAGGTAGAGGGCCGTCCGCCGGCCGATGGTGCCGGGGTCGCCCACGGCCGGGGGGTTGGCCGGGTACTTGAGGAACGGGAGGAGGAAGACGGCCACGAACCCGGCCGCGGCCAGGGCCACCGCCGCCCGCCAGTCGTCGGCCGCCCGCAGCCGGTGGCGGACGGCGGCGTAGGCGATGGTGAAGACGGCGCCGACCGCCGCCCCGTAGAGGACGGCGGCCGCCATCCCGCCCAGCTGCTGGGTGCCCCGGCTGAACAGCTCGTCGCCGCCCCCTCCCTCCAGGCCCACGGCCCGCCCGATCGGCCCCTCGCCGACCAGGCGCAGCACGACCGCCAGCGCGCCGCCACCGGCCATCCCGGCCAGCACGCCCTGCTTCAACAGTCGTCGGATCAGCGGATCTCTCCTTCCAGGTCACTCAACGGTCCGGATCGCCGGCGGGGCAGGGGCCCCCGCCGGCACGCGACGGCCTGCTCCCGTGGCCAACGGAGTTGCCGTGTCCGCAGGACCCGGGTGCCCGTCGCCATCTAATGGCAGGGGACGCCCAGGAAGTGGCGGCCGTCGTGGAACAGCTCGTGCAGGACGGACGCCCCGGCCTTGAGGGTGGCCCCGTTCTCCATGCCCAGGGCGTAGACGGTGGCCAGCGCCAGGGCCAGGACCAGCCAGGTCCAGGCCGGGAGGGCGATGCGCTCAGGAGCCCTGCTCTCCAGTGTGGCGGTGGGATTCTCCAATCTGAATCACCTCCTCTCCAAGGTGGTGGCGGTGCTCGTATCCCGGCAGCGGGTGCCGGTAGACGCACAGGTCGCAGTTCATGTGGGCCCCGCCGGCCAGGGTCTCGGCGTAGCGGTCGAGGATGAGCCTGGCGATCCGGGGATCGGCGCCCAGGTGGGGGCCGGGCCGGACGTCGAGCCCGGGGTGGGCCGCGGCCCAGGCCGCCACCTGCTCCCCGATGCGGTCGACGAGGACGCCGGTGAACAGGAAGTAGGGGACGACCACGATCCTCGTCGCCCCCAGGAGGCGGCATCGGTCCAGGGCGGCGGGCACGCTGGGTGGGGCCAGGGAGACGAAGGCGGGCTCGACCATGGCCAGCCCCCGGGAGTCCCAAAGCAGGCGGGCCACCTTGTAGAGGTCGGCGTTGGCGTCGGGGTCGGACGATCCCCGGCCGACGATCACCACCGCAGTCCCGGCGGGGTCGCCTCCGGCCATCGCAGCCCGGATCCGGTCCTCGGCCACGGCCAGGACGAGGGGGTGCAGGCCCAGGTGGCGGGCGTAGGCGAAGGGGACCGACGGGTGGCGGTGGCGGCCGCGGTGCAGGGCCGCCGGCCCGTCGTCCTTCATGTGGCCGGCGCCCAGGAGGACGAGGGGGACGGCCACCACCGACGCCGCCCCCCGCTCGACCAGGCGGTCGACGGCGGTGTCGAGGTCGGGGGCGGCCAACTCGATGAAGCCGCAGCCCACGTCGAGTTCGGGGGCGGCCTCGGTCACCACCCGGGCCAGGGCCCAGTACTCGGCCACCCCGGCCGGCGACCGGCTCCCGTGGCCCACGATCAGCAGGGCGGGACGCTCAGACACCGCCGGCCGCCTTCCTAACCAGGGCGTTCAGGGCCGCGGCCGCCACCGCGCTGCCGCCCTTCTCGCCCAGGTTGCTCACCGATGGCAGCCCGCTGGCCCGCAGCCGCTCCTTCGCCTCCGCCGCCCCCACGAACCCCACCGGCAGGCCGATCACCAGGGCGGGCGAGAACCGGCCCTCGGTATGGAGGCGGACGACCTCGTCCAGGGCGGTGGGCGCGCAGCCGACCACGACCACCGCGCCCTCGGGATGCCGCTGGGCGGCCACGGCCATGCCGGCCGTCGACCGGGTCAGGCCGTCGCCGGCGCGGGCCGGGAGGTAGCACCGGGCGTCCACCCCGGTGATGCCGTGGCGGACCATCTCCACGTCGACCACCACGGGCGCGCCCGTAGCGAGGGCGGCCACGCCCGCTTCCAGGGCCGTCTCCTCGACGACCAGCGTGCGGGCGTACTCGAGGTCGGCGCTGGCGTGGATGACCCGGGCGACCACCGCAGCCGAGAGCGGTCCGAGGCCCGACAGGTCGACCCGCTCGGCCAGGATCCGGTAGCTCTCGGCCTCGATGGGGTGGACGGTCACGGCCGGCTCCCCGGGGTGACGGGGGCGGGCGTGACGGGCGTGGTCCGAAGGACCCGGGTGCCCGTCACTAGTGATACCGCGTCGCTCGGGCAGACCTCCACGCAGGCCAGGCAGGTGGTGCACCGGTCGACGATCACCAGCGGGTGGCGGGGGGCGGCCACCAGCGCCCGCTCGGGGCAGGTGGCCAGGCAGGCGCCGCAGCCGGTGCAGCGGGTGTCGATGGCGACGCTCATCCTCCGTACCCCCGCGGGGTCACCATCCGGTCCCCGACCACCCGGGTCGTGGACGAGCCGACGATCACGCACGTGGTCATGCCCACCTCGCCCTCGTCCACCGCGCCCAGGGAGGTGATCCGGACGGCCTGGCCCGGCCGGGTGGCGTCGGTGACGACCCCGACCGGCGTGGAGGGCGGCCGGTGCTCGAGCAGGACGGCCCGGGCCGCCTCGAACTGCCACGTCCGACC
>JBOGIE010000335.1:0-2924 GCA_050742435.1 Acidimicrobiales bacterium
TCAACGTCGCCCCCGAGGACCGCGACGTCTGGGATCCCACCAAGCTCCACGGCGGCACGCACATCAGCCCTCCCGAGCGTGAGGCGGTGGCCGCGCTACGCGACTGGGGCCTGTCCGACGTGTTCCGTCAGATCTATCCCCAGCCCGGGATCTACTCGTGGTGGGACTACCGGGCCGGCGACTTCCACCAGGGTCGGGGCCTCCGCATCGACCTCATCCTGGCCACCAAGCCGCTGGCCGAGCGGGCCACCTGGGCGCTCATCGACCGCCAGGCCCGCAAGGGCAAGCTCCCGTCCGACCACGCACCGGTCGTGGTCGACTTCCTCGACTGACCGGGACTACTCCGCCAGGGTGGTGCGCAGCTTGGCCAGGCCGCCGGCCAGGGCCTCGCGCAGCTCGGCGCGGGGCAGGCCCATCTCGTGGTGCAGCTCCTTCATGGTGCGAGGGGGCGATCCGTCGAGCCCGTAGTGGGCGGTGATCACCTGGCGTTCCAGCGGGTCGAGGAACTCGAAGAGACGAGGGCCGAGCCCGCGGAGCACGATGGCGTCCTCGTCCATGTTCGAGTCGAGGTCAGGCAGCTCCGCTTTGCCGTCCGGGTAGGGCCAACCGTCCTCGGGCCACAGGTAGGAGCGCATAACCCGTTGTCGCGCCGATGGCGGCCGATGTCAACGGCCGAAGGTCGCGTTCAGCCGGCCTGGCGAGCAGAGGCGGCGACCACGGCCAGCAGGGCGTCGCCGTAGCGCTCGGCTTTGACCGGCCCCATGCCGGGGAGGGCCAGGAGCGACGTGCGGTCGCGGGGACACGCCTCGGCCACCGCAGCCAGCGTGGTGTCGTGGAAGACCACGAAAGCGGGGACGCCCGTGGCCCGCGCCGTGCCGGCCCGCCACGACCGCAGCGCCTGGAGCACGGCGGGGTCGGCGCCCTCGCCCGGGCGCGACACCCGTCGCCCACCCGCGGCGGCGCGCAGCCGGGCCCGGCCGTCGGAGACGCAGCTCCGCCACCCGTCGCCCGCGCCGCCGGCTCCTCCGGCCTCCTCCAGCTCCCGGATGGCGTCTTCGATGGCGACGAGCCAGGGTGACGGCGAACGGGTCATGGTGCCCGCTCCGAACGTGCGGCGCTCGGCCCACGAGCAGTGCAGCTCGCGCTCCGCCCGGGTGACGGCGACGTACAGCAGGCGGCGCTCCTCGGCCCGGGCCTCGGGCGTGGTGGCGTGGCCGATGGGCAGCAGGCCCTGCTCCAGCCCGACGACGAAGACCACCGGCCACTCCAGGCCCTTGGCCGCGTGGAAGGTGGCCAGCTCGACGGCCTGCCCGCCCACCCGGGGCTCCTCCCGGCCCATGCGGGCGGTGAGCCAGGCGACGAACGACCCCACCGATCCGGTGTGGTCGAGGGCGGCGAACTCCCGGGCCTGCCGGGCCAGCACGTCGAGGTCGGCCCCGCGCTCGCCGGCCTCGCCCGCCTCCGCCGCCGCGGCGTCGAGGTCGGGGAGGACGGTGGTCAGTGCCGCCCCCGGCCGCCGGCGCAGGGCGGCGAGAGTGTCGCGCACGGCAGGCTGGTCGAGGAAGGCCGAAGCCCCCCGCAGCCGGAACGGGATGCCGGCCGCCTTCAGCCCCTCCTCGAAGGCCACCAGCTGGGCGTGGGTGCGGGCCAGCACGGCCAGGTCGGACCAGCGCCCCGGCCCGCCCCGCCGGCGGAGGGCCCGCACCACGCTGCGGGCCTCCTCGGCGTCGGTGGGATAGGCGGTGACGGTGGGCGCCGGGCCGTCGGGGCCCACGGCGTGCTGGCGGTGCCCGCCCAGGCCGTCGAGGACGGCGTTGGCCACCGCGACCACCTGGGGCGAGGAGCGGTGGTTGTCGTCCAGGTGGACGACCGTGGCGCCCGGGAACCGCGTGGCGAACCCGGTGAGGTAGCGGGGGTCGGCCCCGTTCCAGGAGTAGATGGCCTGGCGGGCGTCGCCCACCACGCAGAGGTCGTCGCGCCCGTCGCGCCACGCCTCGAGCAGGCGGAACTGGAGCGGGTTGACGTCCTGGAACTCGTCGACGAAGAGGTGCCGGAAGCGCCAGCGCTGGGTGGTGGCGAAGCCGGGGTCGGTCTCCAGGGCCTGGGCGCAGGCGAGGAGGAGGTCGTCGAAGTCGACGACGTGCCGGCGGACCTTCTCGTCCTGGTAGGCCTGGTAGACCGACGCCACCGCGACCGGCGGCAGGGGCGTCTTGCGGCCGGCGGCGGCGACCGCCTCCTCGTAGCCGGCGGGCGAGACCATGCGGGCCTGGGCCCACTCGATCTCGGCGGCCAGCTCGGCCGGCCCGGGGTCGGACGGCGACCGCCGGGACGGGAGGAGGCGCACGAGCAGGCGGGTCTTGCGGTCGAGCAGGGCAGGGGGGCGCTCACCGGTGTCGGCCCACCGCCGCCGGAGCTGGGCGTAGGCGATGGCGTGGAAGGTGCCGGTGGCCACCCGGTCGCGCACCCCCAGGTCGGCCAGGCGCGACGACAGCTCGTCGGCCGCCCGGCGGGTGAACGTGAGGGCCAGGGCGTGGGAGGCCACGGCCGAGCCCTCGGCGACCCGCCAGGCGATGCGGCGCGTCAGCACGCGGGTCTTCCCGGACCCGGCACCGGCCAGGATGCACAAGGGCTGGCCGGCGGTGGTCACGGCCTCCAGCTGGGCGGGCATCAGCCCGGCCAGGAGATCGGTGGTCGCGGCGCTCATGACCCGATCGAACGTACCGACGGGGTGAGACAGGATGGTGGATGCTCCGCCGGGGTGCCCGCCGGGCCAGCGGCCGGACGGCGACGGCGGGGCAGGGGCCCCGCTTCGGCGAGGAGGCGGGCGCGGTCCGAAGGACCCGGGTGCCCGCCGGGCCAGCGGCAGGACGGCGACGGCGGGGCAGGGGCCCCGCTTCGGCGAGGAGGCGGGCGCGGTCCGCAGG
>JBOGIE010000336.1:0-2917 GCA_050742435.1 Acidimicrobiales bacterium
ACCTCGAGCTGTTCTCGGCCGAGGACTGGGGGCTGATCGTCTACGACGAGGTCCACCTCCTGCCCGCGCCCGTCTTCCGCATGACGGCCGAGATCCAGAGCCGTCGCCGGTTGGGGCTGACCGCCACGCTCGTGCGCGAGGACGGGCGGGAGGGCGACGTCTTCTCCCTCATCGGCCCCAAGCGGTTCGACGCACCGTGGCGCGACATCGAGGCCCAGGGGTGGATCGCCCCGGCTCGCTGCACCGAGGTGCGGGTGACCCTGGCCGACGAGGAGCGCCTGGCCTACGCCGTGGCCGAGCCGGAGGAGCGCTACCGGGTGGGCGCCACCGCCCGCTCCAAGCTGGCGGTGGTGGCCGCCCTGTGCGAGGAGGCGGTGCGCAGGGGTGAGCCCACGCTGGTCATCGGCCAGTACCTCCACCAGCTCGAGGCCGTGGCCGAGCGGCTGGGGGCGCCGTTGATCACCGGCAAGACCCCGAACCGGGCCCGTGAGGCCCTCTACGACGCCTTCCGGAACGGCTTGGAGCCGCTGCTGGTCGTGTCCAAGGTGGCCAACTTCTCCGTCGACCTGCCCGAAGCGTCGGTGGCCGTGCAGATCTCGGGCACCTTCGGCAGCCGCCAGGAGGAGGCGCAGCGCCTCGGGCGCATCCTGCGCCCCAAGGCCGACGGGCGCCAGGCCCACTTCTTCGCCGTGGTGGCCCGGGACACCAACGACCAGGACTTCGCCGCCCGCCGCCAGCGCTTCCTCGCCGAGCAGGGGTACGCCTATGAGATCGTCGACGGTGAGGACGTGCTGTCCGCGGCCGAGCGCCGCCGCCACGAGGACCGCCTGGCCGCGGGCCGGGAGCTGCCGGCGGGCGACCCCCCCGCCCCGAACCGGTGACAGCTGGTGCGACATACGACACGGCGTGTCACCAGTTCGGGGGCAGGCGGGGCGAGGGGTAGGGCGGCCGATGGCGGACGGGGCGATGGCGCGTGACCGGCTTTCTGCGGTAGCTCTGGGCCTCACGATCTTGATCGGTGGATTCCCTTGCATCCTGCCCACCGGCTTGTTATGATGGGAACATCAGTTCGAGGGATGCCTCCCTCCTAGGTCAGGCCCTCCGGCTCCGGAGATGGCTGCGATGTGCGATCGGCTCGGGCAGTTGCGGGAAGCGATGGGGCGGTACGCGTCCGCCTTCGACCCGTCGCTACTCTCCTGCCAGCAGGCGGCCGGCGCTGTGGCCCAGGCGGCTGCCATCGAGAAGATGGCCGCGACGGTCAAGGCCCTGGCCGCCGTCCGGGCCGAGGATTCCGGCGGCTGGAAGGAGGCTGGTGACCGTTCCGCCGCCCACCACCTGGCGCGCACCACTGGCACATCTGTGAGCCAGGCGGGTGAGGCAATCGCCACGGCCCGCCGTTTGGAGAAGCTGCCGGCGGCGGCCGCTGCCGCCCGGGCCGGTGAGCTGTCTCCTCAGCAGGCGGCGGCCGTGGCCGACGCCGCCACGCTCGATCCCTCGGCCGAGGCCCGCCTGGTCGAGAAGGCGAAGAGCGCCTCGTTGGGCGAGCTGCGGGAGGAGTGCGCCCGCACCAAGGCCGCCGCCCGCCCCGATGCCGAGGCGCGCCGCCGGGCCATCCACGCCGAGCGGTTCCTGCGCAGCTACCTCAATGCCGAGGGGGCCTGGAACCTGCGCATGCGAGACAACCCCGAGGTCGGGGCCGAGATCATGGCGGCCATCGATGCCATCCGCGACCGGCTCTTCCGCCGGGCCCGGGCCGAGGGACGCAACGAGCCGTCAGAGGCCTACGCGGCCGATGCCCTGGCCGAACTGGCCCGCACTGGCGGCGTGGCGGGTGACGGCGCCCCCCGTTCCCGGTCCCGGGCCAAGGTCATCGTGCGGGTGGATCTCGACGCCCTCCTGCGGGGCTACGTGGCCGAGGGTGAGATGTGCGAGCTGGCCGGGTTCGGCCCGGTGGCCGTCTCCGCGGTGCGAGACCTCATCGACACCGGCGACCCGTTCCTCGCCGTCGTCGTCACCAAGGGCCAGGATGTCGCCGGCGTCGCCCACCTGGGCCGGCGCCCCACGGTTGGGCAGCAGACGGCACTGGAGTGGCTGTACCCGACCTGTGCTGTCGAGGGCTGCTCGTCGCTCACCTGGTTGGAAAACGACCATCGCGTCGACTGGGCCAGGAGTCACGTCACCATCCTCGACCTCCTCGACCGCTTGTGTTCCCATCACCATGACCTCAAGAGCATCGACGGCTGGGGGCTGATCGAAGGTCGGGGGAAACGAGCCTTCGTTCCACCAGAGGATCCTCGTCACCCGGCCCGATCTGCCGCCAGTCCCGACGCGGCATGAGCGCTCGCGCCCGCCGCATCATGCGCTCAGCACGGGCGCAGGACGTAGCCCGCGCCTCTGAGGGTGTGGATCATGCGCGGCCCGTGGGCCTCGAGCTTGCGGCGCAGCGAGCTCATGTGGACGTCGAGCACGTGGTCGTCGGCCTCGTAGCCCCAGACCTGGCTGAGCAACTGGGCCTTGGGCACGATGCGGGTGCGGTTCCGGGTGAGGGTGGCCAGCAGCTTGAACTCAGTGGCGGTGAGGGCGATCGGCGTGCCCGCCCGGGTGACCGACCGGGTGGCCTCGTCGACGACCAGGTCGCCGCACTCCCACCGTTCGGCCACCGGCCGGCCGCTGCGGCGCAGGACGGCTCGGACCCGCCACGACAGCTCCTCGGGATCGAACGGCTTGACCACGTAGTCGTCGGCGCCCAAGCGGAAGCCGGCGTGGATGTCATCGGCCGCGTCGGCCGCGGTCACGAAGATGATCGGCAGGTTCCCGGCCAGGCGCAGGCGGCGGAGCACCTCGGCCCCGTCGATCCCCGGCAGGCCACCGTCGATCAGGGCCAGATCGGGTTTGAAGCTCGCGGCCACGGCGAGGG
>JBOGIE010000337.1:0-2914 GCA_050742435.1 Acidimicrobiales bacterium
TGGCCGCGGTGCACGGCGTGGGCGCGGAAGTGGTGACCAAGGCCGACGACCTCGTCCCCGCCGTCGAACGGGCCGTCGCCGGTGGGGGCGTCCGCCTCGTCGTGGTGCCCACCGACCGGGTGGACAACGTCGACCGGCACCGCCAGGTGTGGGAGGCCGTCGCCATCCCGGGGCCGGTGCGGCGCTGAAGGCCTAGCCGCGGCGGCGGATCAGGGTGACGCCGTCGCGCACGGTGGTCATCACGCACGTCACCCGCGGGTCGTCGACGACCAGGTCGTTGAACGCCCGGATGGCCACCGTCTCGTCGCTCCGGTCCTCCTCGTCGAGGACCTGGCCCCTCCACAGCACGTTGTCGGCCACCATGAGCCCGCGGTCGGACAGCAGGGGCAGGACGGCCTCGTAGTAGTTGGCGTAGTTGGTCTTGTCGGCGTCGATGAAGACCAGGTCGAACGGGCCGTCGAGGGTGCGGATCGAGTCCAGCGCCGGGCCGAGGAGGATCTCGATGCGGTCCCCCCACGGGCTGGCGTCGAAGTGGCGCCGGGCCAGGGCCGCCCGGTCGGGGTCGACCTCACAGGTGGTGATCGCGCCGTCCGGGGGCAGGGCGGCCGCCATGGAGAGGGCCGAATAGCCGGTGAAGCAGCCGATCTCCAGGATGCGGCGGGCGCCCGAGAGCCAGACCAGGGTCTCCAGGTACCGGCCCTCGAGGAGGCCGACCATCATCCCGTGGTCCTCCTGGGTCGCCCGGGTCGTCGCCGCCACGTCGGCCAGCAGCGGATCCTCGGGCGACGTGTGGGCCACCGCGTACGCCTCGATGTCGGGCCGGACGATCCCGCTCACCGCGGGGCTTCCAAGCACTCCACTCCCTCAGGCCCCACGGTGGCCGAGTGGTCGGTGCCGGGCTCGACGTCGAGCCGGTCGCCGGGCGCCAGCTCCACGTCGCCGTCGTCGGTATGGAAGGTGATGCTGCCCGACACGCAGTAGAGCACCTTGTGGTACTCGTGGGCGTGGCGGCCGTAGCGGTCACCCGGGGCGTTGCCCCAACTGCGCGGCGAGAGCCCCTCGTCTCGGAACCGGGCCTCGATCGTCCCCCGGTCGGGAGCGGGGCCCTCCCATCTGGTCAGCCGGGCGGTCACCTTCCGAGACTAGGGCGCGTCGGTACCCTCGTCGCCATGAGCCGGGCGCTGGTCCACCTGAACGTCTGGCTGCTCGGCGTGCTCCTCGTCGCCGGCCTGCCCCTGCTCACCGTCGCCCTGCAGGCCCTTGTGCGCCGGCTGGCGCCGCACATCGTCGAGGGCCAGCACAACGACGTGGCCGGGTTCCTGATCGCCGTGGTCGGTGTGGTCTACGCCGTCACCCTGGCCTTCATCGTCATCGTCACGTGGGAGGGCTATCGCGACGCCCGCAGCACGGTGCACCACGAGGCCGGTGCCCTGCGCAGCCTCTTCCGGGACAGCCGGGCCCTGCCCGACCCCGCCCGGCCCCAGCTCGGCGGGCTGGTCATCCGCTACGCCGACGAGGTGGCGACCGGCGAGTGGGACGCCCTCGACCGGGGGGAGAGCAGCCGGGCGGCCTTCGACCTGGTGGGCGAGATGTTCGCCACCCTTGCCAGCGTCGATGCCACCACCCCGGCGGAAGAGGCGTTCCTGGACGACGCCCTCGTCCGCCTCAACGACGTGGCCGAGGACCGGGCGGAGCGCATCAGCGTGGCCAAGGAGGGGCTGCTGTCGATCCTGTGGGCCGCCATCATCGTCGGGGGCGCGGTCACCCTGGGCTTCGCCCTGCTGTTCGGTGTGTCGAACCAGCGGCTGAACTACCTCATGGTCGGCGCCTTTGCCACCGTCCTGGCCCTGCAGATCCTCGTCATCCTGGTCCTCAGCCACCCCTTCTCGGGCGACCTGGCGGTCAACCCCGATCCGTTCCTGCACGTGGTCCGGGACTTCGGCCACCCGTGACCAACGCCGACGGGCGGCCCCGAGACAGCCAGCGGACCCGCCTCTACCGGGCCGAGGGGGAGGTCGACGCCGGGCGCCGGCTGCCCACGGTGGAGCGGATGCAGGCCTACGTGGACGCGCTGGCCGCGGCCGACTGGTTCCTCGCCCGCTGGGGCGAGCGGTCGTTCGAGGTCCGGCCCGGGTTCGGGCACCGCCGGGCGACCGCCGACCGCAGCGGCGTCCTCCAGATGCCGAAGTGGGCCCGCAGCGAACTGGTCCTGCTGCACGAGGTGGCCCATTGCCTCACCCCGGTGACCTGCGCGCCCCACGGCCCCGAATACGCGGGCGTGCTGCTGGCGCTCGCCCGCCGGGGGATGGGCCCGGCCACCGCCCAGTCGCTGGAGGACGCCTTCGCCCGGCAACGGGTGCGGTGGACCCTCGCCGCCGTGCCCGCGGGCCACCGCCGAGGAGCAGTCACCTCGGCCGGGTGAGACGGGGCCCCTCCGTCGCTGCCTTCGTGAGGCGAGGCCCCCTCAAGGGCGGCGAAACCCGCTGGGGCCCCTCGGCCCCACGAGAAGGAATATGCCGCATGCCTCGCCCGCCGACCAGCAACGCCGGAACACATTCGTCACAACGTTCGTTGGGTTGCCGGACGGTCAGGCGCGATCGTCGCCGGTCGGTGCCAGTCGGGCCAGGGCGTCGGCCAGCTCGTGCATGGAGAACGGCTTGCTGAGGTAGTCGTCCATCCCCGAGGCCAGGCACTGCTCGCGGTCGCCGGCCACCGCGTTGGCGGTGACGGCGATGATCCGGGGCCGGCGGTCGGGCCAGCGTTCGGCGATCAGCCGGCTGGCCTCCAACCCGTCCATCTCGGGCATCTGCATGTCCATGAGGACCACGTCGTAGGACCCGTCCTCCAGCGCCCGCAGGACCTCGTGGCCGTTGGCCGCCACCCGCTGGCTGTGGCCCAGGCGCTCGAGAAGGAG
>JBOGIE010000338.1:0-2909 GCA_050742435.1 Acidimicrobiales bacterium
CGGAACTCCATCGACAGCGCGGGCATGCCCCTCCTGGGCCTGGTCCACTACTCGGCCAACTACGCCAACGCCTTCTGGGACGGCCAGGGCCACATGTTCTTCGGCGACGGCGACGGGCAGCTGTTCAACCGCATGACCGCGTCACTCGACGTGATCGGCCACGAGCTGACCCACGGGGTCACGCAGTTCGAGGCCAACCTGGTCTACCAGGGCCAGTCGGGCGCCCTCAACGAGTCGATGTCCGACGTCTTCGGATCGCTCACCAAGCAGTACACCAACAAGCAGACGGCCGACCAGGCCGACTGGCTCATCGGCAACGACATCGTCGGGCCCACGCTCGAGCCGGCCTTGCGGTCGATGAAGGCCCCGGGCACGGCCAACCAGTACGACAAGCAGCCGGCCACCATGGACGACTTCGTGAACACCGCGGCCGACAACGGCGGCGTCCACATCAACTCGGGGATCCCCAACTACGCCTTCTACGTCACGGCCACGACCCTCGGGGGCAAGGCCTGGGACGGGGCCGGCCGCATCTGGTACGACTCCCTGCGGGACGAGAAGATCAAGCCGACCAGCGGCTTCAAGGCCTTCGCCCGGGCCACCCTGCGCCAGGCGGCGATCCGCTTCGGCGACCCCTCGGACGAGGCCGACGCCGTCCGGGCCGGGTGGGAGGCCGCCAAGGTGAGGGCCTAGGCGTGGGCACGCGGGTCCGCCTCATCCGCAGCGGGGGCCTGGCCGGCATCTCCATGGTGGCCGACGTCGACCTGGAGCAGCTGCCGGGGGCGACGGCCGACGAGGTGCGCGCCGCCCTGGCCGAGATCGACTTCGACGCGCCGGCCGCGCCCGCCGCCCGGCGGGGAGCGGCCGACGCCTACCAGTACGACCTGGAGGTGACCGACGGCGGGACCCGTAGGATGACCGCCCACGACCCGTTCGTGGGTCCCGGCGTACGGGCCCTGCTCGACGTCCTCATGCCTCTCGCCGAGCCCGAATAGAGGGGTACCCTCTTGGCCATGCTCGTCATCCGACGGCGGTCCGAGCGCCGGCGACTGGTCCTCTGGACGGTGTTCGTGGCCGTCCTCGCCGTCCCCCTGGCCGTGGCCGGATGGGTGCGGGTGAGCCGCCCGGATCCCACCGCGGCCAGCGGCCGCTTCGACCCCAACGTCATCCGCACCACGCCGGCCCCGGCGCCCGGGCCGGTGGTCACCACCACCCCCACCACCGCGCCCGTGGCCGAGGCCCCGGCGCCGGCCGCGGCGCCGGAGCTCGTCTCCGTGGCCGGCAGCAAGCTGCGGCGGGGCGTGGCCCGGCCCATCTCGTCGCCGGCCCAGGTCGCCGACGTGAAGGGGTCGACGATCGGGGTGTACAGCACGCCGGGGCAGGCCGAAGCCGACGAGAGCTTCGACAACCCGACCTGGGAGGGGCTGGCGCTGGTCTTCCTCGTCCAGCAGCGCCAGGGCGACTGGCTCGAGGTCCAACTCAACAGCCGCCCCAACCAGACCACCGGATGGGTGCGGGCCGCCGACGTCACCGTCCGCCAGGTGAGCCACCGCATCGTGGTCAGCCTGGCCGCCCGGTCGCTCACCGTCTACGACGGCCAGACGCCGGTCATGGAGGCGCCGGTGGCCATCGGCACGTCCTCCACGCCCACGCCGCGCGGCAACTACTACATCGACGGCGCCGTCCGTACGCCGGACCCAAGCGGGGTGTACGGGCCGTTCCAACTGTCCGTGGCCGCCTTCTCCGAGGTCCTCATGAGCTTCGGCAGCGGCGTGGGCCAGATCGCCTTCCACGGCACCAACGCCCCCGGGCTCATCGGCGACGCGGTCAGCAACGGCTGCCTGCGCATGAAGAACGCCGACATCACCCGCCTGGCCAACACCGTCCACATCGGGACACCGGTCCAGATCGTCTGAGCCGCCGTCCCGAACCGGTGACGTCTGGTGCTCCATATCGCACGAGATGTCACCGGTTCGCCAGAAGTGGTCAGCCGAGCGTGGCGGCCCACTCCTCGTTGAGGCGGCGGAACGCCCCGCTCACGGCCCGGAGCTCGTCGGGGGCGCCGTCCTGGACGACGCGCCCACCGTCGACCACGAGCACGCGGTCGGCGACGTCGAGGGTGGACAGGCGGTGGGCGATGACGACCGCGGTCCGCCCGGCGAGCAGGGTGCGCAGGGCCTCCTGGACCAGGCGCTCGTGGGGGGCGTCCAGGGCCGAGGAGGCCTCGTCGAGGATCAGCACCTGGGGCGCGGCCAGGAGGGCGCGGGCGAAGGCCACCAGCTGGCGCTGGCCGGAGGACAGGCGGCCGCCCCGCTTGCCCACGACCGTGTCGTAACCCTCGGGCAGCCCGGCGAAGAGCTCGTGGGCCCCGACGGCCCGGGCCGCGGCCTCGACCTCCGAGCGGTCGAGACCGGGCCGGCCGAAGGCGATGTTGTCGGCCACGGTGCCGGTGAACAGGAAGGCCTCCTGGGTCACCATGACCACCGCGGCCCGCAGGTCGGCGGTCCGCAGGCGTCGCAGGTCGACGTCGCCCAGCAGCACCCGACCCTCGGTCGGGTCGTAGAAGCGGGCCAGGAGCCGGGCGATCGTGCTCTTGCCCGCCCCGGTCTCCCCCACCAGGGCGACGGTCTGCCCTGCGGGGATCACCAGGTCGAGCCCGGCCAGCACCGGGCGGTCGGGGCGGTAGGCGAAGGAGACCCCTTCGAAGCGGACGTCGAGGGGCCCGGACGGCAGCGCGGTGGACTGGGACGGCTGCGGCTCGGCCACCGCCGGCTCCTCCTCCAGCACGCCCGACAGCTTCTCGAGGGCGGCGGCGGCGGACTGGAAGGTGTTGAAGAACTGGGCCAGGTCCTGCATGGGCTCGAAGAACCGGCGCAGGTAGAGGAGCAGGGCGGCCAGCACCCCGATGG
>JBOGIE010000339.1:0-2904 GCA_050742435.1 Acidimicrobiales bacterium
GGCTCGCCCCTGGTCGCCACCCTCGACCGGGCCGGATCCGACGCCGCCCTGGTCCCCGAGTCGGGCGTGGGCGCGGCGGTGGCCGCCAGCTCGCTGGTGCTGCTCGACGCCTCGGCGGTGGGGCCGGGGGGCTTCCTGGCCGTCGCCGGGTCCCGGGCGGCAGCGGCCGTCGCCTACACCGAGCAGATCCCGGTCTGGGTGGTGGCCGGGGTGGGCCGGGTCCTGCCCGAGCGGCTGTGGGCGGCGATGGTCGGCGCGGTGACGGCTGTGGGCGCCCCGTGGGACGCCGACTGGGAGGTCGTCCCCCTGGAGCTGGCCACGGCCGTCGTCGGCCCCGACGGACCGCAGTCCCCGGCCGACGCCCTGGCCCGCGCCGACTGCCCCGACGCCCCCGAGCTCACCGGCGGAGCGGTGGGGTAGGGGCGGCGGTGGGCGAGATGGTGGAGTTCCCCACCGACGGCGCCACCGGCGGCGGCTACCTGGCCCCGGCGGTCGAGGGCGCGGGGCTGGGGGTGATCGTCGTCCAGGAGTGGTGGGGCCTGGTCGACCACATCGTCGACGTCTGCGACCGGTTCACGGCCGAGGGGTTCACCGCTCTGGCGCCCGACCTCTACCACGGCAGGACCATCCCGAACCGGGAGCCCGACGAGGCGGCCAAGGCCGAGATGGCCCTCGACCTCGAGCGGGCGGCCGGCGAGCTCTCCGGCGCCGTCGACTTCCTGCAGGCCCATCCCGCGGTGCGGGGCCACGGCGTGGCCGTGGTCGGGTTCTGCATGGGCGGGGGCCTGGCGCTGTGGCTGGCCACCCTCCGGCCCGACGCGGTGCGGGCCGTCGTCCCCTTCTACAGCCTGGCCCCCTCCGGCGCCGAGCCCGACTGGTCGGCGCTCACCGCCTCGGTCGAGGGCCACTACGCCGAGCAGGACGAGCTGGCCGGCCACGAGGCGGTCGCCGCCTTCGAGGAGCACCTGCGCGACCTGGGCAAGGACGTGCGGGTGTTCACCTACCCGGGCACCGGCCACGCCTTCTTCAACGACACCCGGCCCGAGGTCTACGACGACGAGGCCGCCCGCCAGGCCTGGGTCCGCACCCTGGAGTTCCTCCGGGCCAAGCTCGGCTGACCTCGGGAGCCGGGGGGTTCGGCCAGCACCCCCATAGAAGACTGGTGCCACCACAGTTCCGCCCGACCGGTCGCGCCACGCACACTCTCCCCATGGAACCGATGGCGACCAGCGGGAGGCGGACGGCGATGGTGACCAGGATGCAGGCGGACGTGCAGAAGCTCCAGGGACGCACGGTCAACGTGGCCCTGGCCGACGGCTCGGTGCTCGACCGGGTGCCCCTGGTCCTGGCCCGCCGCAACACACTGTGGATCGTCCAGGACGGCGAGGACGTCTTCGTCCCCCTCCACCGCGTCATCGACGTCTGGGACGCCCCGCCCTTTCGTGCCGCGGCCTAGCGAATCTGGCGGCTAGCCACCGCCGGGCCCCCCGGCCCTCAGCGCGGCCTTCCTCCTCGTCGACCGGCTCCTCGATGGCCTGCTCCAGGGCGTCGGCCTCGGGGGCCTCCGGGTCCGAGGAGGGGTCGGCCATGCCCGGGAGATCGGCCACGGGCAGCGCCTGCTCGACGGCGTCGGGCTCGGGTACCTCTTGGTCACTCATGCTCGGGCCTCCTCGTCGGGCGGGCGGGTGCCAGTTTGTACCTCGCGCGCCCGGGTAGTTCCCAACCATGGGCCACGGACCGCCCCCGGACGGGCGCGAGGTCGACGAGGGACGGTTCCTTGACGTCCTCAAGGACGCCATCGCCGCCCTGGAGGGCAAGGACGTCCCCTACGTCCTGATGGGCGGGCTCAGCTCGGCCACCCTCGGCCGCCCCCGGGGCACGAACGACATCGACCTCTTCGTCCGCCCCGAGAGCGCCCGGATGGCCCTGGAGGCGCTGGCCGCGTCCGGCTTCCGCACCGAGGAGACCGACCCGCAGTGGCTGTTCAAGGCGTTCAAGCACGACATCATGGTCGACGTCATCTTCGTGTCGACCGGCGACATCTACCTGGACGACGAGATGCTGTCCCACGCCCAGGTGGTCGACGTCCAGGGCTGCGCCGCCCGGGTCATCCCACCCGAGGACCTGCTCATCATCAAGGCCCTGGCCGCGGCCGAGCACATGCCCCACCACTGGCACGACGCCCTGGGCGTCATCACCGGCTCGGACCTGGACTGGGACTACCTGGTGTCCCGGGCCCGACGCCACGGCGCCCGGCGGGTGCTCAGCCTGCTGCTCTACGCCCAGTCCAACGACCTGGGCGTGCCCGTACGGCCCGTCCGGGCCCTCTTCGACGCCATCTTCGAGACCTGACAGGGGTCGCCATGATCGAACCCGAGGACTACGCCATGCAACGCCTGCGTGAGGCCCTGGCCACCGACGATCGGGTGGCCGAGATGGGCGTGCAGGTCCGCCTGGTGGCCGGCAAGGTGTTCCTCACCGGCCAGGTGCCCACCCCGGAGCGCCAGAAGGCGGTCGGGGCGGTGGCGGCCGAGGTCCTGCCCGACTACGAGGTCCACAACGACACGGTGGTGACCGCGGTGGCCGGCGAGCCCCGGGTGGAGCGGATCTCATGATCCGGGTGGCCGCGGTGGGCGACGTGCACTTCGGGGCCGACTCGGCCGGCACGCTGCGGCCCCACCTGGAGGACATCGCCGACCACGCCGACGTCTTCCTCCTGGCCGGCGACCTGACCCGCCTGGGCGACCCGGACGAGGCGGCCGTGCTGGCCGCCGAGGTCCGCGACCTGCGCCTGCCCGTCGTGGCCGTCCTGGGCAACCACGACTACCACTCCGACCGGGAGAAGGAGGTCACCGACGTGCTGGCCGAGGCCGGCATCGAGGTGCTCGAGGGGAGATCCGCCGT
>JBOGIE010000340.1:0-2896 GCA_050742435.1 Acidimicrobiales bacterium
GCCGGGTGAGCACGTCCGGCACCTCCTCGGGGATCCAGTGGCTCACGCCGTCGAGGACCTCGAACCGGTACGGGCCGGCGACGTGGCCGGCCGTGGCCTCGGCGCCCTCCCGGGCCAGGGCCACGTCGCCCGTGCTCCAGATGAACTGCGTGGGGACGACGACCTTGCCCACGCCGGCCACCATGCTGAAGTCGATGGCCCGGTACCAGTTCAGGGCCGCGGTCAGGGCGCCGGGATCCGACATGGCTCGGACCCGCTCCTCGACGTCGCCCGGATAGCCGGACGCCTCCAGCATGACCCTGAGCCCACCGGCCAGCAGGGCGTCCTCGGCCAGGCCGGCCTGGCGGAAGAAGGCGATGTAGCTCGACCGTGACCGCTGGTCGCAGCCGGGCGTGGCCAGGGCCTGGGCGAAGGCGACCGGGTGCGGCACGGAGAGGGCGGTCACCGACCGGATGAGCTCGGGGTGCTTGGCGGCCAGGTGCCAGGCCACCACCGCGCCCCAGTCGTGGCCGACCACGTGGAAGGGCGTCCCGCCGGCCACGGCCAGGGCATCTTCGACCAGGTGGCCGATCCGGTACTCCTCGACCGCATCGGGGCGGGCGCGGGGCGAGTATCCCCGCTGGTCGAAGGCCACCGCCCGGTACCCCCCAGCCGCCAGCGCCTCGAGCTGCGGCCCCCAGATCTCCTTGGACTGCGGGAAACCGTGCAGGAGGAGGACGAGCTCGCCGTCTCCGGGCCCGTCGGCCACGACGTCGAACGCCAGTCCGGTTTGGTCAATCCGGAGTGGTATATGACCGCGAATCGCCCACACCCCGGTTCAGACCGAGAGGAGCTGCCGCCACTCCCCCACCCGGCGGCGGACGTCGGCGGGGGCCAGGCGCAGGGTCGACTCGGGGACGGTGTCGACGATGGCCCGCTGGTCCCAGTAGTGGTGCGACGCCCCGGCGAACAGCGGCCTGCGGAACTCGACCAGGTCGGCCGGAGGCGGGTCGAGGTAGCCGAAGAGGCCGTAGGCCAGCTCCATGTCGTGGATCACCGGCGCCCGGCCGAACAGCGACGCCCGGGCCAGACCCACGCCCAGGCAGCCGGCGATCACGTCGTGCTCGTCCTCGCTCTCGGTGACCAGGAGGCGGTCGTGGAACCGCTCGGCCAGGATGAGGCCGTAGCCCTGGTCGGGGCCCTGGTTCCCGAACAGCCGCCCAGACGGCTGGAAGCCGGTGAGGTCCCCGGGGCGGGTGGCCGTCCACCCGTCGTGACCAGGCGTGTTCAGGGGCGACCGGGGCCGGTCGTTCTGGGCGATGGGCACGTAGTCGGGCGCTGCCATGGGTTCACTCCCGGTCGTCGGACTCGGCGCGGAGGAGGCCGTAGACGATGGAGTCTGACAGGGCCTGCCACGACGCCTCGATGATGTTCTCGGAGACACCGATCGTGGACCACGTGCGCTCGCCGTCGGTGCTGTCGATGAGCACCCGGGTGACGGCGGCCGTCCCCTTGCCCGTGTCGAGGACGCGCACCTTGTAGTCGGTGAGGTGCAGGTTGGACAGGGCCGGGTGGCGGGAGCCGATGGCCTGGCGCAGGGCGGCGTCCAGGGCGTTGACCGGGCCGTTGCCCTCGGCGGTGGCGACGATGCGCTCGTCGCCGATGTGGACCTTGATGGTGGCCTCGGTGACGAAGCGGCCCTCCCCCCGGTGCTCGCTGATGACCCGGAACGACTCGATCCGGAAGAAGGCCTGCTCCCAGCCGCCCGCCCCCCGCATGAGCAGCTCCAGCGACCCGTCGGCCACCTCGAAGTGGTAGCCCTGGTACTCGAGCTCCTTCAGCCGGGTCAGCACGTCGGACAGGGCGAGTGCGTCCATTTCCAGCCCGAGCTCCTCGGCCTTGAGCTGGACCGTGGACCGCCCGGACAGCTCGCTGACCATGACCCGGCTGGAGTTGCCCACCTCCTCGGGCGGGACGTGCTCGTAGAGGTCGCGGCCCCGGGCGATGGCCGAGGTGTGCAGCCCGGCCTTGGTGGCGAAGGCCGACTGGCCCACGTACGGCTGCTGGGGGTTGGGGGCGATGTTGACCAGCTCGGCGATGTGGTGGGCCACGGGGGCCAGCCGGCCGAGGCGCTCCCGCTCGATGGTGCGGACGCCCATCTTCAGCGTGAGGTCGGGGATGGCGGCGCACAGGTCGGCGTTGCCCGTGCGCTCGCCGTAGCCGTTGATGCAGCCCTGGACCTGGGTGGCGCCCATGCGGACACCCATGAGGGTGTTGGCCACGCCGCAGCCCCCGTCGTTGTGGAAGTGCAGGCCGAGCTGAGCCGACGTCCGCTGACGGACCTCCCCCACGATCTCCTCCACCTCGTGAGGCAGGGTGCCGCCGTTGGTGTCGCAGAGGACCAGCGTCTCCGCGCCGGCCTCCTCGGCCGCACCCAGCACCCGCAGGGCGAACTCCGGGTTCCGCTTGTAGCCGTCGAAGAAGTGCTCGGCGTCGAAGAAGACCCGCAGGCCGGCGTGGCGCAGGAACTCCACCGAGTCGTAGGCCATGGCCACCGCCTCGTCGAGGTCGGTGCGCAGGGCCTCGATCACGTGGCGGTCCCAGGACTTGGCGACGATGCAGACGGCCGACGTGTTGGCCTTCAGCAGGTGGTGCAGGGTCTCGTCGCCGCCGGCCTTGCTCCGCGGGCGACGGGTGGAGCCGAACGCGACGAGGGTGGCCGTCGACAGCTTGAGCTCGGACGGCGCCCGCTGGAAGAACTGGTCGTCCTTGGGGTTGGCGCCCGGCCAGCCGCCCTCAATGTAGGCCACGCCCAGCTCGTCCAGCTGGCCGGCCACCCGCAGCTTGTCGTCGACCGTGAGCGACAGGCCCTCCTGCTGGCTCCCGTCCCGCAGGGTCGTGTCGTAGATGTCTACTG
>JBOGIE010000341.1:0-2895 GCA_050742435.1 Acidimicrobiales bacterium
GGGAGCAGGAGCTCCAGCTCGGCGCGGGACGGCAGGAAGGAGCGGCGGAAGGTCAGGGCGTGGAAGTAGGCGACCAGGCCGCCGCTCGTCCGCATGGCGGCCAGCTCCTCCTCGAAACGGGGGTTGGGGTCGCCGGTCAGGTGGTCGATCACGGACGGGATCGGCAGGGCCGACCGGCCGGTGAGGAGGAAGAGGAGGTCGAAGCCGTTGGTGTAGACGGGGACGTCGGCGGCGGCCACCCGGGCCACGATCGCCGACTCCTCCCAGGCGGCGGCGGTGTAGCCCCGGCGGCTGACGCTGTCGTCGGTCAACCCGCCCACGGTCCAGGCGGTGGCGTCGACCACCTGGGCCAGGACGAGGAGACCGGCCAACGCGATAGCGGGTGCCGGGACCGTCCTGCGGTACAGCGCGGGGACGACCAGGAGGATGGCGACGACGTGCAGGGGGACCAGGAAGCGGGCGTCCAGCCGACCACTGGCGTCGACCAGCGACCGGTTGGCCAGGAGGACGGCCAGATAGGCGACCGTGAAGACCGCGAGGAGCGAGGGCAGCGCCGGCCGACCGGCAGGCCTCCTCGCCGGGACCCGGCGCAAGAGGGCGACTCCACCGGCGACCAAGGCGAGGGCGAGGAGGAGGCCCGCCGGTGGCTTCGGCCAGGGGACCAGCCACCGGGAGAAGGGACGGGCGGCCTGGCCGAGGTACTCCCAGCCGGGCAGGTGCAGGGCGACCGTGCGGGTGCTCTCCCCACCGTCGGCCAGCAGCAGGAACAGGGCGACCGGCAGGGTGGCCACCCCGCCGAAGACGGCGGCGTCCACCCACCGGCGCCGCCACAGCAGCGCGGCTACACCGGCGATCACCAAGGCGACCCCCGCGTACCGGGTGAGGAACGCGGCTCCGGCCAGGGCCGAGGCCCCGGCCAGCAGCAACGGCCGAGGCCGGTCCAGGTGGGCGCACAGCACAACGAGGCCCGACAGGGCGAGGAGGATGAACAGGGGCTCGCTCAGGGCCGACCCGGCGAAGGTCAGCAGGTCGACCGCAGCCAGGGTCAGCACTGATGCGACCAGGGCGGCGGGCACCGACCCGGTGCGGCCCCGGACCACCAGGCCGACCACCAGCACGATCGCCGCGAACACCACCGCGTTGACGAGCCTGGCGCCGTCCAGGGGGTCGAGGCCGAGGCGGCCGAGCCCGGCCAGCACCACGGTGAACAGAGGCGCGAAGTGCTCGACGTCCTGCAGGCCGGGCGGCGGGGTGAACCCCTGCCCGTCGAGCCAGTTCCGGGCCGTCCCCACGTAGAACACCGCGTCCGGGCTGGTGTACAGCCCCTTGCCCGTGGCCGCGACCACGGCCACGAAGCCGACCAGCGGCGGGAGACCTAGCAGGGCCCGGCCGGTCACCCGATCTGGGAGACGAAGGCCTCGAGCTGGCGCAGGTTCCGGCACTCGAACACGCCCGAGCAGAAGGGGGCGTACTCGGACACGATCGAGTCGCCGGTGTCCCAGTAGGAGCGGGGCTCGGGGTTCAGCCACCACACCCGGCGGGCCCGGCGGCGCAGCTCGGCCAGCACCGCGACCGAGGACGCGTGGTAGTTGTTCCTGGCGTCGCCCAGGATAACGACCGACGTGCGGGGCGTGATCTCGCGGCCCCAGCGGGCCCAGAAGGTCGACAGGGCCCGGCCGTAGTCCGAGTGGCCGTCGGCGGCCACCACGTCGGCCTCCTCGTGGACCCGGGCCAGGGCTGCGGCCAGGTCGTCGGCGCCGGCGAAGAGCCCTGTCACCTCGTCGATCCCGTCGATGAAGACGAACGTCCGCACGGCCGAGAACTCCCCCGACAGGGCGTGGACCAGCTGCAGGGTGAAGCGGGCGAAGGTGGCGACCGACCCGGAGACGTCGGCCAGCACCACGATCTCCGGCTTGTGGGGGTGGGGCCGGCGGAACCGCGGGTCGGCCGGCACCCCACCGGTCGACAGCGACCGGCGCAGCGTGCGGCGGAAGTCGAGCCGGCCGTGCCGGCCGTGGCGGCGGCGACGGGCCAGGCGGGCAGCCATCCGGCGGGCGAGAGGCCGCAGCGTCCGGTGCAGCGCGGCCAGGTCCTCGCGGCTGGCGTGGAGGAAGTCGACGTCCTCGGGCAGCGGGCGTCGCACCGACCGGGCCACCGCCTGGGGCCCCCGCTCGGCCACCAGCCGCCGGCGCACCTCGGCCTCGACCTCGGCCCGCAACCGCTCTCCCGCCCCGGACAGGTCGTCGCGCTCCAGCCAGTCGCCGGCGCCGGCCAGCAGGCGGGCCAGGGCGCCGTCCACGTCGAGCATGCGCAGGGTCTTGAACACGTAGGCGCTGCCCCGCACCCCTCGGCCCTCCTCCATGCCGGCCAGGCGGGCGACGGCCAGGCGGGCCACCCGGCGCACCGCCTCCTCGTCGCCCGAGCGCAGGGCCTCGTCCAGCAGGGCGGCCAGGTCGGCGCCGTGGTCGTCGAACTCAGCAGCGACGAGGGAGAAGTAGGTGTCGAACACCGCGTCGAAGGCGGGACGGTGCTCCGGCCGCTTGACCATGGTGGCGGCCATCGCCGCCCGCAGCGCCTCGCGGTCGTCGAGGGGGACGTGGCGGACGGCGTCCATGGCGTCCACGTTCTCGGTCAGCGACACCGGCAGCCCGGCCGCCCGGAGCTCGCCGACGAACCCGGCCAGCAGGTCCAGCATTTACCCTGCCGTCTTGAGTTCCCGGGCCGCGGCGGCGATGTCGGCCCGGTGCTTGAGGAGGACGTGGAGGGTCGACTCGGTGACGCCGGCGTCGAGCTCGGACACGCCGAGGATCACCAGCGTGCGGGCCCAGTCGATCGTCTCGGAGACCGAGGGCGGCTTCTGCAGATCGAGCAGGCGCAGGCTGCGCACCACCCTGG
>JBOGIE010000342.1:0-2874 GCA_050742435.1 Acidimicrobiales bacterium
CCACTGCTCCCGCTCGCCCGGGACCCACGGCTTGAGCCACTCGTGGTGGGGCAGGGCGTTCACCTGGTCGTCGGAGAGGAGCTCGGCCTTGCCTTGTACGACGACGCTCCACGCCATGTGCCCGACCGTGCTGATCTCGTCGGCCTCGAAGCTCACCGAGTGCTCGGCCAGTACCGAGAGCTTGAACTTGAGGCCCGGGTTCGACCGGAAGGACGACGTTGTCACCCTCGACGACGAAGTTCACCGGCACGATGTGCGGCGGGTAGTACCCGTGGTCGGCGACGGCCAGCCGGCCGACCGTCTGGGACTTGAGGAGCTCGAGGCACTCCTCGCGGGGGATCTCGTCGAGGACCGTCTCCATCGGGATGCCTGCGTCGTTCATGTCGGGGTCCGTTTCTCAAGCGGTCGTCCACCTGAGCATGGGCGGGGCGTCCCCCGGCCACAAGGGTCGAACGTCCCTTCCTCGCCGGTCAGGAGCGGTCGATCGGCACCCGCCACTCCAGCTCGGTACCCGACATCGGCCCCGGACGGACCTCCATGGAACCCTTCAGGCGAGACGCCCTCGCCGCCATGTTGCCTAGCCCGCGGCCGCCGGCCCGCTGCTCCTCGGGCATCCCCTTGCCGTCGTCGACCACCCGCAACACCAGCTCGCCGTTGGCCGTCACCTCGACGTCGACGGTGCCGGCCCGGGCGTGGCGGGCGACGTTGGTGAGGGCCTCCCGCAGCACGGCGAGCAGCTCGGTGCCGGTGTCCTCCTCCACGGTGTCCACCGGACCGTCGAAGATGACGTGCGGGTCGAAGCCCAGTGGCCCGGACGCCTCGGAGATCAAGGCGAGCACCTTCTGCCGCAGCCCGCCCGTGGCCCGGCGTGACGCTTCCAGGCCGAAGATGGCGGTGCGGATGTGCTTGACGGTGAGGTCGAGGTCGTCGACGGCTTGCACGATGCGCTCGGCCACCTCGGGGCGCTGGGCCAGGCGGGCCGCCCCCTGCAGGCGCAGGCCGGTGGCGAAGAGGCGCTGGATGACCGTGTCGTGCAGGTCGCGGGCGATGCGCTCCCGGTCCTCCAGCAGCGCCATCTCCCGCACCATGAGGTGCAGGCGGGCGTTCTCGATGGTCACGGCGGCCGCCGACGCCAGTGCGACGACCAGCTCTTCGTCGACGTCGGTGAAGACCTCGGCCGTGGTCTTGTCGGTCAGGTACAGGTTGCCGAAGACCTGGTCCCGGACGCGGATCGGCACGCCGAGGAAGGACTTCATCGGCGGGTGGTTCGGGGGGAAGCCGTAGCTGTCCGGGTGCTCGCGCAGGTCGGGGAGGCGGATGGGGCGGGGATCGACGATCAACAGCCCGAGGATGCCGTGGCCCTCCGGGAGGTCGCCGATGGCGCGGTAGGTCTCGTCGTCGAGGCCCACGGTGATGAACTGGGCCAGCCGCCTGCCCGACTCGTCGAGCACGCCGAGGGCGGCGTAGCGGGCGTCGACCAGGGCGGCGGCGGACCCCACGATGTGCCGGAGCACCGCTTCCAGGTCGAGATCGGAGCCGATCGTCATCACCGCGTCGAGTAGCTGGCGCAGGCTGCGGGGCCCGGCGTAGCTCGGCTGGGTCACAGAGCCCGAGGGTAGCGACAAGAATGTCAGCCGTGCCCCCGACGCGCGTGTTCCTCCTCGACGACCATGAGATCGTGCGGCGGGGCCTGAAGGAGCTCCTCGAGGCGGAGGAGGACCTGGTCGTCGTCGGTGAGGCGGGGACGGCGGAGGAGGCCCTGGCCCGGATCCCCGCCACTGCGCCCGACGTGGCCGTGCTCGACGTCCGCCTGCCCGACGGCGACGGCATCGAGGTGTGCCGGGAGATCCGCTCCCGGCTGCCCCAGACCAGCTGCCTCATACTCACCTCGTTCGCCGACGACGAGGCGCTGTTCAGCGCCATCCTGGCCGGGGCGTCCGGCTACGTGCTGAAGCAGGTGAGGGGCACCGACCTGGTCGACGGGATCCGGCGGGTGGCGAGGGGCCAGTCCCTGCTCGACCCGACGGTGACGGCGCGGGTCCTGGAGCGCCTGCGGTCGCCGCACGGACCCGACGACGACCTCAAGGGCCTCACGGAGCAGGAGCGCCGCATCCTCGACCTCATCGCCGAGGGGCTCACCAACCGCCAGATCGGCGAGCGGATGTACCTGGCCGAGAAGACGGTGAAGAACTACGTCTCCAACGTGCTCATGAAGCTGGGGATGAGCCGCCGTTCGGAGGCCGCGGCCTACGCCGCCCGGCTGGCCGAGCGCCACCGCCGCCAGGGCGGCGGGTAGGGGCCGCTGCGCTCAGGTCGCGAACAGCACGGACTGCGGCCGGCCGGGGACGGTGGCGACCGCATCGTCGACGTGAAACCCGCTCTCGCCGAGCCAGGCGCGGTAGTCGTCCTCGCCGTGGGTGTCGCCGCCGTTGGCGTTGGCCAGCATCTGGACCGCGAAGATGGCGGCCCGCGGGTCCTGGTGACGGAGGAGGGTGACCACGGCCACGCCCCCGCCCGCAGGCACCACCGGCCGCAGGTGCCCGAAGAGCATCCGGTTGTGCTCGGCGTCGAAGGTGTGGGTGATGCCGGCGCAGAAGGCCAGGTCGAAGGGCCCGGGGGGGACGGCGTCGAAGAAGCTTCCGGCCACCAGCTCCACGCCGGCGGCCTCCAGCCGGCCCCGGCTGCGCACGATGTCGACCATGACCGGCAGGTCCTGCAGCGTGACGCTCAGGCCGCGGCGGGCGAACTCGATCGAGTACTCGCCGTGCCCGCCCCCGAGGTCGATGACGCAGCGAGCGTCGGGAAAGCGCGTGAGGCACAGATCGACCAGCGCGGGGGCGGCCACCGCGGCCTGCCGGGCCAGGGCGTCGATGA
>JBOGIE010000343.1:0-2873 GCA_050742435.1 Acidimicrobiales bacterium
GGTCAGGGTCGACGGGGAGGACGTCGGCGTCGCTGCCGGCCAGCCCCAGCGGCGTGGCGTTGACCACCAGGTCGGCACCCTTCAGGTCGGAGGCGACGCCCACCCGCCCGGCGGCACCGGCCAGGGCGGCGGTCACCGCGGCCCGCTCCGGCGAGCGGTTGACGACCAGCACCTCGCGCGCGCCCGCCCCGGCCAGGGCGTGGACCACCGCCCGGGCCGCGCCGCCGGCCCCCACCACCGCACATCGCCGCCCGGCGGGGTCGAAGCCCTCGTCGACCAGCGACGCCAGGAAGCCGGCCCCGTCGGTGTTCTCACCCAGCAGCCGACCGTCCTCCCGGGGGACGACCGTGTTGACCGCGCCCACCGCCCGGGCCGCGGGCGTGACCTCGTCGACCTCGGCCAGGGCCGCCGCCTTGTGGGGGATGGTCACCGACAGCCCGCCCAGGCCCAGGGCACGGGCGCCGGCGAAGGCGGCCGGCACCTGTCCCGGAGCGACCTCGAAGGCCAGGTAGATCCAGTCGAGGCCGAGCTCGGCGAAGGCGGCGTTGTGCATGGCGGGAGACAACGAATGGCGTACGGGGTATCCGAGGACTGCAGCGAGACGGGTGTGGACGCCGGGGCCGGTCACCGCCGGGCTAGCCGCACAGCCCCTTGGCGATGCACTGGTTGACCAGGTTCTGGAACTCGCGGTCGTCGGCGGTGAAGGAGTGCTTGCCGCTCGGATCGGTGAGGACGTAGTAGATCCAGTTCCCGGGCGTGGGGTTGACCGTGGCCTCGAGCGACTTGCGGCCCGGGCTGGCGATCGGCCCGGGAGGGAGCCCCGGGATCCTGTACGTGTTGTACGGCGAGTCGACCTCCCGGTCCTTGAAGCTCACCGACTCCTGGGGCCGGTTGAGGGCGAACAGCACGGTGGCGTCGATCTGCAGGGGCATCCCCCGGTCGAGCCGGTTGTAGATGACGCGCGCCACCTTCCCGCGGTCCTCGTCGACCCGGGCCTCGCGCTCGACCATGGAGGCGACGATCACCGCCTGGTAGGGCGTAATCCCGAACCGGGCGGCGGCCGCCGGGAGGTTCACCTCGGTGGCCAGGGCGTCGAAGGCGTCGACCATCTTGCGCAGGATCCGCGCCTCGTCGTCGCCCTTGGTGACGAAGTAGGTCTCGGGCAGGATGAGGCCCTCGAGGCTGTTGTTCCCCGGTGGCTGGTATTGCGACCGGATGGTGCCGCTGTTGGCCACCTCCAGGAACCTCTCGGCCGAGCGCCCCGGCATCTCCCCGATGACCTTGGCCACCTCGGGAAGGGTCAGCCCCTCGGGGACGGTGACCCGCTCGTCCTCGGCCTTGGCCGCGCCGGCCTCCAGGACCTCGACCACGTCGCTGAGGTCGGACTTCTTCTGCAGGCTGTAGTCGCCGGCCTCGATGGCCCCCACGCCGGTCAGCCGGGCGTAGTACCTGAACACGTCGGCGTTGGCGATGATGCCCTCGCGCTCGAGCAGGTGGCCGATGTCGGCGGTGGACATCCCCGGCTCCACGGTGAGGCGGACGGCAGGGCCGCTGTCGCCCGGGGGGTTGATCTGGCGCTGGACCCAGAGCACGCCGGAGCCGGCCAGGATCAGGAAGGTCACCACCACGGCGAGGAGGATGAACGGCCACCGCTTGCCGTGGTCCTCGTACTGGAAGTAGTCGGGGTGCTCGTCCTGGCGCAGGTCCACGCTCACCCGTCCCCCCTCCGCGGGCCGCCCGGTCGGGAGTCGAGCCAGGACTGGAGCAGCACGGTGGCCGCGGCCTGGTCGACCGCGCCCTCCTTGCGGGCCCGCCGCCGCCGGCGCCCGGTCACGCCGGCCTCGGTGAGGGAGCGGTCGGCGGTGACGCTGGTCAACCGCTCGTCGTGGGTCTCCACCGGGACCTCGAGGGCCCGGCGGAGCGCCTCGGCCTCCTCCAGGGCGGCCCGGGCCGCCGGCCCTATCCTCCCGTCCATGGACAGGGGCAGACCCACCAACACCAGCCCGGCCCCTACCTCGGCCACGATCTCGGCCACCTTGGCCCGGTCGGCGCCGGCGTCACCCGACCGCTCGATCACCGTGTACGGCGTTGCCATGATCCCCCCTGCATCGCTGACCGCCACTCCTATGCGTCGTGTCCCCAGGTCCAGGGCCACCACCCTCATGCGCCGCCGGGCCCGTCCGCAGCCGCAGCTGCGGCCCGGGCCTGGTCGAGGGCCTCGTCAAGTCTGCTCGCGTCGCGCCCGCCGGCCACGGCCACGTCGGGGCTGCGACCGCCGCCCCCTCCTACCGTACGCGCCGCGTCGGCGATGAGCTTCGACGCGTCGAGGCCACTGCCCTTGGTCACGGCGGCGATCAGGGCCACCCCCCCGCCCTCGGGCGTGCCACCGAGGACCGCACCCCGGACACCGGGCTGGTCGCGGATGGCCAGGGCCAGGTCCTTGAGCTCGTCACGGGTGGTCCCGTCGATGCGGGCGACGACCACCCCGTCCACCGCCCTCCCGGCCAGCTCGCGGGCCCGGCCGCCCGTCCCCTGCCGGCGCAGGGCCTTCAGCTCCTCGTTGAGGGCGCGGGTCTCGTCGAGCAGGCGCTCGACGCGCTCGGGCACCTCGGGCGGGGCGACTCGCAGCAGAGTGGCGGTTCGGCCCAGCGTCTTCTCCTCGTCTCGGATCCGATCGAGGCTGGCTTCGCCGGTGACCGCCTCGATGCGGCGGAGGTTGGCCCCAATCGAGCTCTCCGAGGTGATCTTGATCGGCCCGATGGTGCCGAGGGCGGGGACGTGGGTGCCCCCGCACAGCTCGACCGAGCGGGGGCCGGCCTCGACCACCCGGACGACGTCGCCGTACTTCTCGCCGAAGAAGGCGATGGCGCCCA
>JBOGIE010000344.1:0-2858 GCA_050742435.1 Acidimicrobiales bacterium
CCGCCTCTTCGTGGGTCACGTTCACGCCCATGTCACCTCCACTCCCGCCTCGGCCAGGTCCTTGCGCAGCCGCCGCAGGCCCGAGCGGATGCGGCTCTTCACCGTCCCCTCGGGCGAGTCGAGCAGCACCGCCACCTGGCGGTACGTGTGGCCTCCGAAGTAGGCCAGCTCGATGGCCTGCCGCTCGTCGGTGGGCAGGGCGGCCACGACCTCCTTGACCTTTTCCGACACGGTGAGGTCGATCACCTCCCGCTCGATGTCGTCGTCGTAGGACGTCGACTCCCGGGCCTCCCGCTCCTCCCGCCGGCGCCTCGACGTCTCCGAGCGCAGCAGGTCGACGGCCCGCCCATGGGTCTGGGCCAGGAGGTACGCCCGCAGGCTGCCCCGCCCCGAGTCGAAGCGCTCAGGGGCGTTCCAGAGCCTCAGGAACACCTCCTGGAGGACCTCCTCGGCCAGCTGGCGGTCGTTCAGCAGCCGCCGGGCCAGGCCGTAGGCCGCCCCACCGTGGCGCCGGTAGACCTCGGCCAGGGCGTCCTCGCGCCACCGCCCGATGGCGACCACGAGGGCCGGATCGCTGGCGTCGCGAACATCGTCGATGACCACAGCATGATCTATTCGGAGCACCGGACGCGGTTGGATGCATCCGATCGGCCGTGGCCCACGTATGTCTGTCGTGATCGCCATCCGACGGCCCCGGTCCGCGCTGCTGTGTGCCCTCCTGGTCCTCGCCACGGCCTGTGGCGGCTCCGACGACGGAGGCGGCGGCGCGCCCGCCGCCGGAGCCGGCACGCCGACGTCCGCTGCGCCGCAGGCGGTGCCGACGCCCCCGGGCACCATCGTCATCGCCAACTTCGAGTTCGCGCCCGAGGTCCTCGAGGTCAGGGTGGGCGACACCATCACGGTGGAGAACCGGGACGATGCCGACCACACGGTCACGGCCACCGACAAGTCGTTCGACACCGGGGCTGTCCCCACCGGCAAGACCACCTTCACCGTGACCAGGGCCGGCCGGTTCGAGTACGTGTGCGAGATCCACCCCTTCATGCCCCACCGCTTCATCCAGGTGGTCGGCTAAGCGCAGCGTCGCCCCGGAGTAGAACCGGGGGGTGAGCGTCGACGAGGACCGCCGGGCCTTGCTGGCCGCCCTGGGCTGCGGCGCCCTGGGGTCGGTGCTGGTGGCCGGGCCGGCAGGGGCCGACACCGCCCTCGACGTCCGGATCCTCCAGACCGCCTCGTCCCTCGAGGCCCTGGCCGTGGCCTTCTACTCGGCTGCGGGCGACGACGCCCTGGCCGGCTTCGTCGGGGAGACCCGCAGGCGGCATGAGGAGCACAAGGAGGCCTTCCAGGCCCGGATGGCCGGGGTCGACCCCGACGCCCGTATCCAGGACGCCCCCAACCCGGCCTTCGCCCCCCGGTTCACCGGCGCTGACATCGCCACGCCCGAGAGGCTGGTCGACCTGGCCACCCAGCTGGAGACGGTGATCACCGGCACCTACCTGTCGAACCTCCCGGTGCTCCAGGACCGGGCGGCCACGGCGCTGATGGCCAGCGTGCTGGGAGTCTCGGCCCAGCACCTGGCCACGCTGCGGACGTTCGGTGCCCTCCTCAGGGCCGGCGCGCCGGATCTCGTCGTGGTGCCCCTCCCCCTCGACCGGCTCATGGACGTGCCGCGGGCGGCCGGCAGCGCCGCCTTCCCCGAGGCATTCCACCGGGTCGGGGGCGCGGACCGGGTCGCCGATCCGACCTCGGGGGCGGCGTCGTGACCGGCCCTTCGCCGGTCAGCCGCCGCCGGTTCCTGACGGGCGCCCTGGGGGCGGCCGTGGTCGCCTCCGCCTGTGGCCGCGGAGGCGGGAGCGACGACCCCGACCTCGATACCGCGGCCACCGCCGCCGCCCTGGAGCGGCTGCTCACCGACACCTACACGGGCACGGTCGACGCCGTCATCCAGGGACGGCTGGGTGCCGCCATCCCCGAGGTGGTGGTCGAGCTGCTCCACACCGGCGCCGGGCAGCACAAGGCCCACCTCGACGCGTGGAACGAGCTGCTGACCTCCGGCGGGCGACCGGCGGTCACCGAGCCGACGCCGCGCCTCAAGCCCCTCGTGGACCGGGCCGCGGGCCGGGCGGCCGACATCCCGGCCGCCGCCACCCTGGTCCTACGGCTGGAGGACTACGCCTCCCGCACGTACGTGGACGCCGTCCCCACCCTCCGCCGCCCCGAGACCGTCGCGCTGGCGTCCCAGATCCTCGTCGTGGACCACCAGCGACAGGCCGTGCTGCGCTGGGTCCTCGGCCTGTCCCCCGTGGCCGCCGACTTCGCCCCGCCCTACCCCGAGGGATCCCGGCCGCCGACCTGGTGACGGTGGCTCAGTACTCGGTGATGTCGTTGATCTTGGACTGGATCGACTTGTATTCGGGGCTCTGGGTCAGGGGCAGCAGGCTCATGAGCTTGCCCATGTTGCTCCCGGGGACGACCTTGATCCGGCCCTGCATGAAGGCGGCGTTGGCGTCGAGCTCGCCCTTCTGCATCTTCACCGCGTCGTCGTAGCTCATCGACAGGGTGATCTCGGTATCGGGATCGTCGCCCAGCGTCGACTCCTGCAGCTTCCCGTTCTCGACCACCCAGTAGTAGTGGACGTCGCCCTCGGGGGCGCCGGTCACCTGGTACTGGAGGCGGGCGGTGGCGCCGGCCCGCTCGGGGAACTCCTGGGCCAGCTCCCGGCCGGCGTCAAGCCACTCCTGGGTGAGGTACTTGGGCATTGTCTCCTTCCCGGCGGGTCACCGACCCGCCTCCTCCCCGGAGCGGGGCCCCCGCCCCGCCCGCCGCCGTGCCGGGAGACTAGCGACTCAGGGACTAGC
>JBOGIE010000345.1:0-2831 GCA_050742435.1 Acidimicrobiales bacterium
GCCCGCATCATCGCCCCCGCCGGCTCCGGCAAGACGCGGGTGCTCACCGAGCGGCTGCGCCACCTGCTCGCCGACCGCAACCACGAGCCCGAGCTCCTCACTGCGGTGGCCTACAACGTGAAGGCCGCCGAGGAGCTGCGCGAACGCACCATTGGCTTGCGGCCCACCATCCGGACCCTCAACTCCCTCGGCCTGTTCATCTGCCAGCTGGCCGGCTCAGCGGTTCGGGTGGTCGAGGAGCGCGAGGCCCGCAACATCGTCCAGTCCCTCGTCAAGATCCCCCGGCGCACGAACGCCGACCCCGTCGCCCCGTACCTGGAGGCGCTGTCGGCCATCCGCCTCGGCCTGCTCGACCCGGTCGTGGCCGAGAACCGGTTCCCCGACGCGTCCGGCATCTCGGTGGCCTTCGACGCCTACCGGGCCAAGCTGGCCGCCCAGGGGGCGGTCGACTTCGACGAGCAGATCTACCGGGCGGTCGAGCTGCTGCTGACCGACGCCGATCTGCGGGCCCGGGCTCGCGCCGGCTGCCGCACGCTGCTGGTCGACGAGTTCCAGGACCTGACCCCTGCCCACGTCCTGCTGCTGCGCCTGCTGGCCGGGCCGGCGGCGTCGGTCTTCGGTGTGGGCGACGACGACCAGGTCATCTACGGCTACGCCGGCGCCGACCCCGGCTTCCTCATCGACTTCGGGCGCTGGTTCCCAGGGGCCGCCACCTACGACCTCAAGGTCAACTACCGCTGCCCGCCCGCCGTGGTGCGGGGTGCCCAGACCCTGCTCGGCTACAACCGCCGCCGCCTGCCCAAGGACGTGTCGCCCGCGCCCGGGCGGGCGGAGGAGGACGGCGCCCTGGACGTCCGGCCCGTGCCGGTCGACGACCTCACGGTCTCCGCCCGCGACCAGGTGTCGGCGTGGCTGGGCGACGGCGTGCCGGCCGAGGACGTCGCCGTGCTGACCCGGGTCAACGCCGTGCTGCTGCCGATCCAGGTCCTGCTCCTGCGCTCGGGCATTCCCTGCCACCGGGCGGTCGGCACCGAGCTCCTCGGCCGTACCGGCATCGCCTCGGTCCTGGCCTACCTGCGCATCGGCCTGGCCCCGGCCGACATCGCCCGGGAGGACGTGGCCGCCACCGTGCGCCGGCCGTCGCGCAAGATCGCCCGCAACGTGCTGGAGATCATGGGCCGCCGCCCCCGGACGTCGGTCGCCGACCTGCACAGCCTGGGCGACTGGCTCTCGGGCGACGACGCCGACCGGGTCCACACCTACGCCGGGGACCTCGAGCTGGTCGCCAACGCGGTGCAGCGGCCCGGGGCCACCACGGCCGGCGTGTTCGACGTCATCCGTCGCCGCATCGGCCTCGACCGGGCCATGAGCGCTTTGGACGCGTCGCGAGGATCGGCCGACCGCTCGGCCCACGGCGACGACCTGTGGGCCCTCGAGCAGCTGGCCACCCTTCACCCCGACCCGGCCGGGTTCGAGCCCTGGCTGCGGAAAGCGCTGGCTGGTGAGGTGCCCGATGGCCCGTGCGTGCACCTGTCCACCGTCCACAAGGTCAAGGGACGGGAATGGCCCTACGTGCTGGTCTTCGGTGCCTCGGCCGACCTCTTCCCGCACCGGCTGGCCGAGGACGTGGAGGAGGAGCGCCGGGTCTTCCACGTGGCCATCACCCGGGCCGCCCGGGCGGTCGTCGTGCTGGGCGACGCCGCCGCCCCTTCGCCCTTCCTGGCCGAGCTGGCTGGCACCGCCGAGAAGCCGGCCGTCCGGGAGACGGTGGCGACGCCGCCCAAAGGCCGCACCCGCACGGAGATGCCGGCCCCCGGGGAGTCACCGGCCTTGGACTCGCTGCGGGCCTGGAGAACCGAGATCGCTCGCCGTGACAAGGTGCCTCCGTACGTCGTCATGAGCGACGCCCATCTCAAGGGGATCGCCGAGCGCAAGCCGTCCACCCTGGGCGAGCTGGCTGCCTGCCCTGGCATCGGCCCGCTCAAGCTCGAACGCTACGGCGAGGACATCCTCTCGGTCCTCGAACGGTCAGGGTGACAGGCGCTCGATGACCCAACCGTCCTCGACCCGCCGGTAGCGCAACCGGTCGTGGAGACGGTCGTCGCGGTGGTGCCAGAACTCGACCTCCTCCGGCATCAGGCGGAAACCGCCCCAGAACGGAGGGCGGGGGACGTCTCCCGGGTACTTCTCGGCCACGGCGACCAGCCGCCGCTCGAGCGCGGCGCGGCTCTGGATCACCTCGCTCTGGCGCGAGGCCCACGCCCCCAGCTGCGACCCGCGCGGCCGCGTGGCCCAGTAGGCATCGGACTCGGCGGCGCTGACCCGAGCGACCCCGCCCCGTACCCGCACCTGGCGGGCCGGCGGCCAGTGGAACAGCAGGGCGGCGCGCGGGTTGGCGGTCAGGTCGCGGGCCTTGGGGCTCTCGTAGTTGGTGAAGAACGAGAAGCCCCGCTCGTCGACGCCCTTGAGCAGGACCATGCGGGCCGAGGGCACGCCCTCGGACGACGCGGTGGCCAGGGCCACCTCGGCCGGCTCACCGGCGTCGCCGTGCCACCGGCGGAACTGGCGGATGGGATCGGGGTCGACGTCCACCTCGGACAGTGCGGTCACGCCAGCATTCTGGTCGCGGACGCGGCCGGGCCCCCCTCGGAAGGGGGGCCCGGCGAACGCCCGCGACTGCGTTCGAGGAACGTGGGGGGGTTACTCGAGCGTGCAGCCGCAGGAGTTGATCTCCCGGGTGATGATGCCCCGCCCGGTGTCCATGTGGGTGGTGCAGGGCATGCAGGGGTCGAAGCTGCGGATGGCCCGCAGGACGTCGATGCCCTTGACCT
>JBOGIE010000346.1:0-2815 GCA_050742435.1 Acidimicrobiales bacterium
TCCCCCACCAGCACGCACCGGCCCCATCGCCGGGCGCCGGCCAGGGCCAGCGACCGTCCCGCCGACGAGCCCGAGCAGTCGACGCTCACCTCGCAGCCGTGGCCGCCCGTGGCCTCCCGCACCAGGTTCAGGGCGCCCTCGCCGGCGGGCACGGCCACGTCGACCGATCCGAGCGCCCGGGCCAGCTCGCCCCGCGCCGGCACGGGGTCGGCGCCGACCACCAGGGTGGCGCCCAGGGCCTTGGCCAGCAGGCCGGCGGCCAGGCCGACCGGCCCCAGGCCGACCACCAGCACCGCGTCGCGCCCGGACACCTGCGCTCGCCGGAGCGCCTCGTAGGCGGTGCCGAAGCCGCAGGCCACGCAGGCCCCGTCCTCCCAGGTCAGCTCGTCGGGGAGGGGCACGCACGTCGACTCCTCGGCCAGCAGGTAGTCGGCGTGGCCCCCGTCACGCTGCCAGCCGTAGGCGGCCCGCAGGGGAGAGGTGCAGCTGATCATGTAGCCGGACCGGCAGTCCGGGCACAGGCCGCAGCCGGCGATGTGGTACATCGCCACCCGGTCGCCGACCGTGAAGCGGCGCAGGGCGGCGCCGGCGGCCACGATCTCCCCGCACGGCTCGTGACCGGCGACCACGTCGCAGTACGCCTCCGGCCCCGTGCCCAGGTGCTCACGGTAGATGGCCCGCAGGTCGCTCCCGCAGATGCCCGACGCCCGCATGGCCACGACCACCTGCCCCGGCCCGGGCGTGGGGTCCTCGACGCTCCTGATGTCCACCCGCCGCTGGCCCGGCAGGTACACGCCCTTCATCCCGCTACCGTTCTGGCTGCAGTTACCCGTCGTATGCGCCGGTACCTGCAGCCAGATCGACAGGGGGTCACTCGCCGCGAGGGATCCAGACGGTCTCGGGCTCGTCCTCGAGCACGTTGTTGACGAACTCCACCCCCTGCATGGCCGAGTGGTCCATGTTGCCGATCTCGTACAGCCAGGCGCCGAACCGGCCCCGCGACCAGATGTCCTGCGACCGCAGCCACGGCTGGATGGTGCCCAGGGCGGCGTCCCGGCCGACCGACGGGACGGGGTAGCTCATGTCGGGCGAGCACCGCCAGGTGGTGGCGATGAGGTCCCGGTCGGATTGCTCCATCAGTCCCGTTGCTATCAGCCCGTCGACCACCTGGTCGACGATCGTGGCCTCGTCCTCGGGCTTGTACTGCGACCGCGACGTCTCGGTCAGGAACAGGGTCTGGTCGGGCTCGGGCGTGATGTAGGGCGAGTAGTTCGACAGGTAGGTGACCCGGTAGAAGGGGACGTCGGGCTCCGGGAAGTAGATCCAGTTCTTGGTGCTGTTGGCCGGCCGGTCGACACCCACGCCCACGATGTGGCTGCCGCTCCAGACCAGCCCGTCCACCGCGCCCCGGACCGCGTCGGGCACGCCCTCCAGAGACCCGATCAGCTTGTTCAGGGGCATGGTCGACAGCAGCACGTCGTACGGCCAGGTGCGGCCGTCGGTGGTCCGCACCACCTTCCCGGCCGGGTCGATCGAGGCCACCAGCGTCTCCAGGTGGAGCTTGTGCTCCACGAACTTCCTGAGTCCCTCGTACAGGAACCCGGTGCCCCCGCGCAGCGGGTACTTGAACGTGTTGTTCGGCCCCCACGACACCTGGTCCTCGCCCAGGATGACGTTGCGGAGGATGTTCTCCACGTTGATGACCGACACCCGCTCGCCGATCCAGACGTAGTTCATGAGCTCGGGCGGGGTGGCCCAGACCTTGAAGTTGTACGGGAGCATGAAGTGCTTGGCGATGCCGGCCCCGAAGACCGATTGCACCCACTCGGCGAAGTTGGTCGGTTCCTGCCCGTCCCCCCGCTCACCAGGGCCGCTCGGGCCCCGGCGCTGGGTCTCGATGAGGCCCATCACGCACTCGAAGACGGTCTCGGGCTCGAGGTCGCGGATGTTGTTCTGGAACGGGTACGGGATGAACCGGTTCTCCGTCCACACCCAGGCCTCGCGCTGGAGCTCGGTGAAGTCGCCGCCCATGAGCTTGTCGACCAGGTCGTCGTAGTACGTGTAGTGGCTGAACATGACGTGGCCACCGATGTCGTAGGTGAACCCGGCCTCGTCGGTGAACGAGGTGGCCAGGCCGCCCACGTAGTCGTTGGCCTCCAGCATCACCCAGTCGTCGTAGCCAAGCTCCTGCAGCCGGTAGCCGGCGCCCAGGCCGGTGGGGCCGGCGCCGATGATCACGATCCTGGGCTCGCGTGCCATGACTGGTAGGTCAGCTCCCGTGCAAGTTCCTGCCCGGGCTGCACGCTCAACCTCGAGGCGGACCCCCTCTACCCGGCCGGGCCAGGCCGGGAAACCGGTCACATCGTCGTGGCCACCACCTCGGCCGGGGGCGGATCTCGCCAGTCCCAGTGGGCCATCTGGGGCAGCCAGCCGGCCAACCAGCCGGACACGGGGGGCTGGAAGCGGTAGGCGGGCAGGTCGGCGGCCGGCGTTCCCCGGGCGGCCCCGGCGTAGGCGACGGCCATGGACGACGCCCGGCGCTCCAGCCGCTCGTCCAGCCAGTAGACGCCCACCGGGTCGATGTGGCCCTGGCTGCGCGCCAGCATGGAGTCCCAGTCGCAGGAGTCGACGAAGGGGAACCAGCAGTAGCCGTCGATCGGGATCCCCCGGTCCCGGGCCACCTCGCACTGCTCGAGGGTGTACTTGAGCCAGCTGGCCCGGTCGGACGCGAAGCCCCGGATGTTGGTCTCGCCCAGGGCGCAGGGCAGCCGGTAGCGCTCCCAGTACTCCCCGATCAGGTCGGCCAGCGACCCGG
>JBOGIE010000347.1:0-2808 GCA_050742435.1 Acidimicrobiales bacterium
CTAGCGGGAAATCGGGGCGCGGCGCCAGCCACGGCCGGCCGCGGGTCGGCCCAGCACGCCGACCCGGCCCTCCCCGTCGAGACGTCTGCCTCGATCCCGCCTCAGGCAGGACCCTCGCGCCGGCGTCGAGGAGGTGGGCGGCGGGCAGCGGCGAGGGCCGTTGCGGTCAGGGTCTTGTCGGTGACACTGCGGGCGACGGCGGCCAGGTGCAGGTTGTGGTCCCGGGCGTACCCCCGCATCGCCTCGAAAGCCGACTCCATGGACAGGCCGGCCCGCTCGGCCAGGACGCCCTTGGCCTGCTCGATCGCCACCCGGCTGCTCAGCGCGTGGTTGAGCTGGTCATTCAGGAGCCGGGCCTCGGTCACGACCCGCTGCTGGAGGATGGCGATGGTGGCCACGGCGGCAAGCGCCTCGGCGGCCACGACGTCCGCCTCCGCCAGTCGGCCCCGTTCGGAGCCGAACAGGTTGAGGGCGCCGATGACCGACCCCCGGAGTCGCATGGGCAGGGCGTTCACCGATTGGAAGCCGGCGTCGATCGCCACCGGCCCGAAGCGGGGCCAGGGGCCGGTGGTGTCGGCGAGGTCCGCGTTGACGACGGGCTCGCCGACCCGGTAGCAGTCCGGGCAGGGGCCCTCGTCGGCCTGTAGCTCGAAGAGCTCGACGACGCGCATGGCCTCGCTGGAGGAAGCCACCACCCGAAGGTCTCCTTCGGGGGCGACCAACATCACCCCGGCCGCGGACACGTCGAGAATGTCCACGCAGCGGTCGGCCAGCAGGGAGAGCAGCTCGACGACGTCGAAGTCGTCGACGAGGTTGTCCGCCAGCTCCACCAGCGTCCGCACGAGCAGCGCCTCGTTCGGCATCGCCACCACGCTCCTTCCAGGGCCCCTTCTCGACCCCGCAGCGGTCCCATGCTAGGCCACCGGTCCCATCCGTCCGGTCCTCTGGGAAGTCGCGGGGCGAAGACTCAGGTGAAGCGGAGCCGGCGGGCCACCACCTCCCGGGCGACCCCGGACAGCGAGCGGTCATGGGCGAAGGCGTGGGCCCGCAAACGGATGAGGGCCTCGCCGACGCTCACGCCCAGTTGGGCCGACACCATGCCCGAGGCCTGGTGCACCACGAAGTGGAAGTCCGCGCCCGCCTCCAGCTCGGCCCCCAGGGCCCCGACCGGCGCGTTGGCCTGCATGGTCAGCACGGCTCGGGCGGCCACGCCGGACAGCACCAGGGCGTCGGCGTACTGGTCGTCATCGAGGGGCCCGGGCCGGTCCCGGTAGAGGTTGAGGGCGCCGAGGCGGACGATGCCGACCCGGAGGGGGAAGCCGAAGGCGGCCCGCGCCCCGGCCTCCACCGCCGGGGGCGTGAAGGCGGGCCATTGGATGTCACCATCGCCGGCCAGATCGGGCTCGAGAACGGGCAGGTCCTGCTCGTAGGCATCCACGCACGGTCCCTCGCCGAGGGTGTACTGGAGATCCTCGATCAGTGCGCTCACCTGGTTCGAGCTGCAGACCGAACCGCGAGGCACCTCGCCGGACATGAGCATGATCCCCGCGCCGGTCATGGACATGACCTCGGCGGACACCTCGCAGAGGCGCATCCGGCCCGGGCCGGGGCCCCCTCCGGCCTCAAGCCGGGCGAGGATGCGCAGGAGCCGGCCGCCGGCCATCGCCCTCAGCCCGGCCGGCAGGCATGGGTGCTCGCACCGTCGGTGCGGGCAGGGTGGGCACGAGCCATCGTCCGGCCTCCTCGTCCAACGGCGAGGCGCTCGACGGGGACTCGATCCAGCGCACAGTCTCGGCGTGACACCGAGCTCGCGTTCCGCACCCTATCCCTGCCTGGCACGAGAATGGTGCGGCCGCACCGGACAGGCCCTTACAAGGGCAGGTGGTCGGCGTAGACCAGCCGGTACTTCACCGGCCGGACAAGCGGGGGAATCTCGAACCCGAGCGGCGGGCGGACGAGGTGGTCGTCGGCCTCGGAGTCGTCGGTCCGGAAGATCTCGTACTCGCGGAGGACCAGGCGCAGCTGCTGGCCCTTCTCCTTGGGTGGGATGGGGAAGCGGCCGGTGTAGCGCACGTCCTGGAGGCCGTTGGCCGCCGATGACTCGAGGCACACCTCGTCGCCGACCGGCGCCCAGGCCAGGTCGGTGGCGGCGTTGGCGGGCAGGCGCTCCACCTGGGCGACGGCGAAGCGCGACAGGGCCACCAGCTGATCGAGGCCGCCGAACAGCGTCACCAGCTGCTCGGCGTTCTCGGTGTACCCGGCCGGGCCGCGGAGCGAGACGCTTCCCATGGTCCGGCTGGCCCGGGTCAGCCCGGCGGTGCGTTGGGCCACCAGCTGGGTGAACTCCGGGAAGACCACCTTGGACAGGTGCTGGCCGGGAATGGAGTGCGGCTGGTAGCGGGCCAGGGCCAGGCGGACGAACGGGAAGTAGGACCGGCCGGCGTTGAGCTGGAGGTCGCAGTACCAGAGCTTGCGGTCGGGGTCGAAGGCCGGCTGGTGGCCGACGACGGTGACGATGTGGCCGGGCGCCTCGGACAGCGAGATGCCGCTCCCGACCGCCACCCGGAGGGGGAACTGGTGCACGTAGGGGCCGGCATTGACCGGCGCCGAGCCCCAGATGGGATCGAGTCCCCACTGGGTGACGTACTGCTGGGGGTCGCCGGTGGGCAGCAGGAAGGCGGCCACCGCCTCGTCGAGCAGGGCGAGCTGGGCCGGGGAGAAGTCCAGGGAGACGGTGAGGGCCGCGGTGTGATCGGCCAGCATGTGAGCGGCCAGCGCCCGGGCGTGGCCGTCCGGGGCCCGGGACAG
>JBOGIE010000348.1:0-2800 GCA_050742435.1 Acidimicrobiales bacterium
ATGGCGACGGCAAGGGCGGCGGTCAGGAGCCCGATCGCGAACCCGGTGGCGACATCACGCAGGCGGTTGGCAGCCGAGGCGGCGCGGGCGAAGTCGACGACGTTGAACAGGACGGCTCCGCCGACGACCGCCAGGGTGGACGCGGCCGCCGCCCGCGACGCCCGCACCCCGCGCTCGCCCCTGCCGCTCCACCAGGCGTCGAGGGCCAGGGCGCCGAGCACGGTGACGGCCAGGGTGAGGACGAAGCGGGACCGCCCGATGGGGTTGCGGGCCACCCCGGGCACGAGCTCGATCACGGTCAGCAGCGGGGTGCCCAGGAAGTTGACGACGAACGTCACCACCGCGGCGGCGCAGAAGAACGGCCACACCCCCGCCCCCTCGGGAGTGAGCCGCAGCCGGCCCAGGGCGGCGAGGAGCAGCCCCGCTCCCGCCGCCACTGCGGCGACCATCCCCACGTGGGACACGCTCTCCACCGGGTTGAGGCCGCTCCACCACGGACCGGTCACCGGGGGGCCGGTGGCGCTCAGGTCGAACAGCCCGAACAGCTGGATCGAGGGGATGTGGCTACCGGCGGCGCCGGCCCGCACGTCCAGCGTGCCCCGCTCGACCACCTCGGCCACGAACGGGACCAGCGTGACCGCGGCCAGGGCCACCCCCCACACCATGGCCAGGCCGGGGACGATCGCACCGCGCACCGCGGTGCGCCACGACGCCGCCCCCCGCGCCGCCAGCCAGACCGCCCAGATCCCGCTGGCGTAGACGGCGTAGATCCAGCCGGACGGGAACCCCTCGAACCACCCCCAGGCCACCAGCCCGGCCAGGACCGCCATCCGCCTGAGGCTCGGCTGGGCGTCCAGACGGTGGACGGCCCAGAACATGGCCGGGAGGAGGAACACCACGTCGACCCGGTGGATGAAGACCAGGTTGGTGCCGCTGAACGTGTACGCCACCCCGGCCAGCACCGCCGGCCCGATCCCCGCCCCCAGGCGCCGGAGCAGCAGGTAGGTGAACGTCTGGGAGAACAGCAGGGCCAGGAAGATCTTGAGGCCGATGGCGTACCAGGCGGGCAGGAACAGGAACCCCACGCTGAACGGCGACATGAGCCCACCCAGCGGCAGGGTGCCGGTGGGCTGGCCGGCGGCCACCTCGGGGTCCCAGCGCTGGAAGGTGCCGCTGCGCAGGGCCCGGAAGAACGAGACCCGGCCGGCGATCGACTCGGCCTGGTCGCTCTGGACCGGCGACACCACGGTGGGCGCCCGCCCCAGGGCGTCGCGGTAGGGGGCCTTGGGCTCCATGAGGTCGACGGCCGCGTACGTCCGCTGGCCGAGGATGGCCTGGGGCATGAGCAGGAAGGCGCAGGCCACGAAGACCGCGGCCGGCAGCACGGCCCGCCGGAGGGTGTCGCGGGTCATGTCGGCGGGATTCTTGCCGGTCGGCCCGCCGTGCCGCCGGTCGGGGGCGCCGGTTAGCCTCCCCGCCGTGCGTCCGGGCCTGCGGTCGGGCCTCGTGTCGGGCCTCGCACGGCGGACCGTCCTGTGGGTCGCGCTCAGCTACCTGGTGCTCGGCACGCTGGCCCTCGCTCCGTCGATCCGCCCGGGCCGGACCCTCGTGCCGGCCGACGCCCTGATCGTCGTCACCCCGTACGCCGCCCTCCCTACCGCCCGGGAGCCCCACAACCTCCAGCTCACCGACGCCACGTTCCAGTTCTTCCCGTGGTTCCACTTCATGGCCGACGGGCTGCGGGACGGCGCCATCCGGCAGTGGAACCCCACCCTGCTGGGCGGCCTGCCCGTGACGCCCAACGGGAACGTCAGCCCGTACTACCCCCCGTCGTGGCTGGCCGCGGCCATGTCGCCCTTCGACGCCTACAACCTGTTCGTCCTGCTCCACCTGGTCCTGGGCGCGCTGGGGGTCTACGTCCTCGCCCGGGTGCTCGGGATCCGCCACTTCCCGTCCTGGGTGGCGGGGCTGCTGGCCTTCACCGCCGCCTTCTGGGTCCACTGGTCGACCCACCTCGTCCACCTGGCCGGCATGGTGTGGGTGCCGTGGGTGCTGGCCGCCACCTGGTGGCTCCTCAGCCGTCCCTCGAGGCGACGGGTCGTCGCCCTGGCCGCGGTCGTCGGGCTCTGGCTCCTGGGCGGCAGCCCGCAGTACCTGTACTACGGCGGGCTGGCCGTGCTCGGGTGGGCCGTGGCCCAGCTGGTGGGACGGCGGGTGCGGGGCACCGCACCCCTCCTGCGCCCGGCCCTGGCGTTCGCCCTGGCTATGGTCCTCGGGGCCCTGCTGGCCGCGCCCGTCCTGCTGCCCACCCTGGCCACCGCCGAGCGGGTGGTCCGCACTCGGGAGACGGAGCCGCCCACCGATCACGTCCCCCGGCGGGAGGCGGTCCGGGCCCTGGTCCCGGATGCCACCGGCAACCCGGCCGACTACGTCTTCTACGGCTCGAGCGACGAGCTGCGCATGGACTCGCCTTTCGTCGGGGTGACGACCGTGGTGCTCGCCGGGGCCGCCCTGGGCGGGCTCGGCCGCGACCGGCGCCGGTTCCTCCTGGTCGCCGGGGGAACGGCAGCCGTCGTCCTCCTGGCGTTCACCGGGTTCCCCCACCCGGTCCTGTACGAGGTCGTCCCCGGCTACGACCGCTTCCGCTCCAGCCCCCGCTGGCTGTTCCTGCTGCCCGCCTTCGCCCTGCCGCTGGCCGCCCTCGGTCTCCAGGACCTGCTCTCGGGTGCCAGCCGGGCACGGGTCGCCATGCTGGCCACCGCCGCAGGGTCGGTGCTGCTGGTGGCCGGCTGGTTCGCCT
>JBOGIE010000349.1:0-2795 GCA_050742435.1 Acidimicrobiales bacterium
GGGCCATCTCGGCGGTGTCCTTGACCCCGACGTCCTGGATGAGCTGGGCGTACACGGTGTTGACCGAGTAGGCCGTGGCCCGGCGGAGGTCGAGGGAGCCGTAGCCGCCGCTCTCCACGTTGGAGACGGTGCAGCCGGTGCCGCGACAGTTCGGGTAGGTGTAGCGGCCGGGGCCGCGGTAGGACTTGTCAAGCCCCATCCCGTCCTCCAGGGCCTCGGCCAGGGTGAAGGGCTTGAAGGACGACCCGGGCTGGCGGCCACTGCCGCCGCCGGGGATGCAGATGGGGCCGTCGCCCTTGACCGGGGCCTCCCGGGCCGGGCAGTTGCCGAGGGCCAGGTTGACCTGGGAGTCGCTGAAGTCCCGGCCGCCCACGATGGCCTGGACCAGGCCGGTCTTGGGGTCGACGGCGGCCAACGCCATCTCCAGCGGCGGCTGCGTCCCCTGCAGGGTCTCCTTGAGCGCGGCCTCGGCCTTGGCCTGGAGGGTGGGGTCGAGCGACGTCTCCACCCGCAGGCCGCCGGAGTAGACCGCCTCGGCGCCGTAGCGGGCCAGCAGGTAGCTGCGGACGTAGTCGCTGAACCAGGGGTACTTGAACTGCCGGGGCTTGTCGGGCTGCACGACCGTGGCCGGGGCGGCGCCCACCTTGGGCCGGTTGTCGGCCATGGTGACCCGCAGGGGCATGGCCTCGGCCAGCTGGACCGGGGAGATGCGGCCCTGCTCGGCCATCTTGCCGAGCACCCGCTGGCGCTGGAACTCCGCCTCCCCGGGGCTGGAGCGGGGGTCGTAGACGCTGGGCGCGGAGAGGAGCCCGGCCAGCATGGCCGACTCGCTCACGTTGAGGTCGCGGACCGGCTTGCCGAAGTAGGTCTCGGCCGCCGCTCCCACGCCGTAGGCGCCGCTGCCGAAGTACGCACGGTTGAGGTAGCGGAACAGGATCTCGTCCTTGCTGAGCTCCTTCTCCACCCGGCCGGCCAGGATCGCCTCCCGGAGCTTGCGGCCCAGGGTGCGCTCGTCGCCGGTGTAGGCCAGGCGGACGTACTGCTGGGTGATGGTGGAGCCCCCCTGCTCGTAGCCCCCACCCTGGAGGTCGGCCCAGAGGGCCCGGAAGATGCCCCGGGAGTCGACGCCATTGTGCTCGTAGAACCGCTGGTCCTCGACGGCCAGGACGGCGTCGCTCAGGACCTTGGGGATGTCTTTCTGGGCGACGGGGAGGCTGGTCTCGAAGCGGCGGAAGGTGGCCATCTCGGCGCCGGTGCTGTCGAAGACGCGGGTGATCCGCGAGTCGATCGAGGGCCGCTCGGGGGGCAGGGATCCCGAGAAGGGCATGGTGAGCAGGGTCACGGCCAGGAGGCCGGACACGAGGATCGGGACGATCAGGCTGGCCACGGCCAGGGCGGTGACCCCCCGGAAGATGGGGTTCTCCCACGCGGCCGGCATGGACCAGACGCGGCTGCCACCGTCCACCCGTCGACCGAACACGGTGTCAGACGCCGACAGCATCTCCCTCCCCCCGGCTCTCGCGAGCCCTCGATGACGATCGCCAGACGCGCCCTACGGCTGGCCCGCCGAGGTACACCGTTCCCATAACAGCCGAATTCCACGCCTCGGTGGTCGCGTCTATGGTCGGAAGCGGAGGTGTCCGGGCACCTGGTGGGCTCCCCCGCCTTCAAAGCGGGTGGGACGGGCGATCCCCGTCCGGCGGGTTCGATTCCCGTCCACCTCCGCCACCAACCTTCCCAGCCGTGGGCGGGTGCGGTCCGGACTTGACCTAGGCTGCCGCCCATGAAGAAGCTCATCCTGCTCGTCATGCTCGTCGCCCTGGGCGTAGTCGCCGCCCGGAAGGTCCGCTCCGCCTAACCCGTCCGAGAGGGCCGGCCCGGAATTGGCCCTTGCCCGGCGGCGGCCGGACCGCTAGCTTTCGCTCGATCTCTTCCCCGGAGTTCAGTTCTTCGCGCCCGGGGAGGGGCCGATGCTTCTCGCCTGCTGGTCCCCCAAGGGGGGCTCCGGCACCACCGTGATCGCCTGCGGCCTGGCCGCAGTCCTGGCCCGTTCGAGTGCGGGCGGTGCGCTCCTCGCCGATCTGGCCGGCGACGCCGCCGCGGTGCTCGGCGTGGCCGATCCGTCCGGTCCCGGCCTGGCCGAGTGGTTGTCCGCCGGGCCCGACGTGGGGGCCGGCGCCCTGAGGCGCCTGGAGGTCGACGCCGGCGCCGGGCTGCGCCTGCTGGCGTGGCGCCCTCCGGCCCCCGACTTCCGGCCCGCCGCCGGACGGGCCGACGCCCTCGTCGACGCCCTGGCCGCCGAACCCAGGCCGGTGGTGGCCGACTGCGGGAGGGCCACCTCGGGCGCCGGGCTGGCCCTGGCCGCGGGGGCCGGGATCTCCCTGCTGGTCCTCCGGCCCTGCTACCTGGCCCTGCGCCGCGCTCTGGCCGCGCCCGTCCGGCCCTCCGGCGTGGTGCTGATCACCGAGCCGGGCCGGTCGCTCGGCCGGCGTGACGTGGAGGAGGTGCTGGGCGTGCCGGTGCAGGCCGAGGTCGCCCTCGATGAGGGTGTGGCCCGGGCGGTCGACGCCGGCCTGCTGGCCCGCCGGGTGCCCCGCGCCCTGGAACGGGCGCTGCGCCCGGTCGTGAGCGTCCGAGCCGGGCGGGACGCGGCGTGAGCGGGCCGGTGCTGGCCCCGCTGGGCGAGGCCAAGGCCCGGATCCACGCCCGGCTGCTGGCCGACGGGGGCGCCGGCGCCCTGGCCGACCGGGTCGCCGCCCTGGCCGACGACGAGGCGCCCCTGCTGGGGGCCGCCC
>JBOGIE010000350.1:0-2782 GCA_050742435.1 Acidimicrobiales bacterium
ATGCCGGCGCACCTGCCCGTACTCGTCGTCCAGCTTGCGACGCGCCTCCTCCAGGCCTTCAGCCACGGTTCCTCCACGTCGTCGGGTGCAGAGGTGGCGAACCTACGCCTGCGCTCAGCGGATGTCGAAGACGGTGCTCAGGCCGGTCATGTCCAACAGCCGGCGGGTGGCGTCGTTCGGGGACTGCACCACCATGTGCCCCCCGTGCTCGCGGAGGCGCTTCAGCCCGCCCACCAGCACCGACAGGCCGGTGGAGTCGATGAAACGGGTACCGCTCACGTCGAGTGTGACCTCCCGCGCACCGTCGTCCACCACGTCGAGCAGGGCGGCGCGCAACTGGGCCGCGGTCGAGCAGTCGAGGTCACCGGTGATCCGCACCGTGGCCGTACGGCCGGTGGTCGACACCGCCACCGAGAAGTCGAGGAAACCGGGGACGTCCGTCCGGTCGCGGCGCGGCTGTACCGCCGAGAACTGATCCAATGCACTCAACCATCACTTTCGCCGAGTCCGGTCCGGGGCAATGGCGAATGCGCCGCCCGGAGGAGGTCCGCGGCTGCGCTGTTCAACCTTCCTGCATTGTCGCACGGATCCGCCGACCCGGGGCACAAGGTTGTCGGGCGGGGCGGCCGCCGGGCTAGGCGGCCGGCCTGGGCGCCGGGTCGTGGACCATGCGGCTGTTGACCACGAAGGCGCCGAACGGCACAGCCGAGGCCACGAGCACGACGATCGTCTGCACGGCCGTCCAACCCTGCTCCTCGCGCACCAGCAGGGTCAGCAGGAAGTAGGCCAGGAACAGGATGCCGTGGATGGGCCCCAGGACGCCGACCAGGTCGGCGCCGTCCAGGATCCGCTTGACCACGACCGCGGCCAGCAGGGCCAGGTAGGAGACGGCTTCGGCCAGGGCGACGAGACGGAACTTGGATGTCATCGGAGGCGAGTATGGCCGCTGGGCCCCTCGCCGGGCCAGGCGCCCCCGGTCAGGAGAGCAGGTCGGAGACGGCGTGGAGGGCCAGCCCGGCTGCTGCACCGACCACGGTGCCGTTGATGCGGACGAACTGGAGATCGGGCCCCAGCAGGAGCTCCAGGCGGGAGGCGGTCTCCTCGGCGTCCCAGCGGGCGATGGTGCCGCTGATGAAGGCGGCGATGTCCCTGTCGAAGTGGTCGGCCAGGTAGCCCACCGCCCGTTCGACGGCCGTCTGCGCGGTGGCGGCCAGGTCGGGGTCGTCCTGCAGGCGGCGCCCGGCGGCCATGATCCCGCCGACCATGCGCCGGCGCAGCTGCGAGTGGTCGTCGCAGGCCTGGGCCCGCAGCTGGCCCTTGGCATCGGCCCAGAGCGACGCCACCCACTCCCGCACCTGGGGTTGGGACAGGAGGTCGTGCTTGAGGCGCTCGCCCCGTTCCCGCAGGTCGACCGACGTCTCCAGCTCGGCGGCCAGCAACCGCAGGCGGGCGTCGAACTGCCGGCGGAGGTCGTGGCCCCGGTCGACGGCCATGTCCTGGAGCACGGCGCGGGCGCCCTCCAGCAGCCGGTCAAAGATGCGGTCCTCCACCGCCCCCGGCAGCCACCACGGCGACTTGGAACCGAGCTGCTGGCGCAGCTCCTGGCCGTGGGTCCCCAGGTACCGGTCGAGCCCCTGGAGAGCGGCGTCGAGCACCTCCTCGTGGCGGTCCCCGGCGGTGAAGAACCGCAACGCCCGCCCGGCCAGGGGGGCGAGCTCGACGGCTTCGACCCGGTCGCGGACGAGGTCCTCGAGCGCCTGGTGGACGTCGTCGTCCTTGAGCAGGTCGGCACCCGCCACCGCGGCGTCGGCCGCCTCGGCCGCCACGCGGGCGGCGTTCTCCTCCTTCGACAGCCAGCCGCCGAGCCGCTCCACCACGCCCGCGGCCCGCACCCGCTCCATGAGGACTTCGCGGGTCAGGAAGCTCTCCCGCATGAAGCCGGCCAGGGTGGCACCGAACTGGTCCTTGCGCTCCACGACGATGGCGGTGTGGGGGATGGGCAGGCCCAGGGGATGCCGGAAGAGGGCGGTCACCGCGAACCAGTCGGCCAGCCCGCCGACCATGGACGCCGCGGCCGTGGCCTCCAGGTAGTCCACCCAGGTGGCGTCGCCGCCCCAGACCGCGGCCACGACGAAGACCACGCTGACCCCGGCCAGCAACGCCGTGGCCCACCGCTTGGCCACCACGAGCTGCCGCCGCCGCGACCGCTCCACGACCGGTTGGGACGTGCGCAGTGGAGCCCTAGTTGATCGTCTCGGTGTAGCGGCGCCAGCGTTCGAGCAGCGAGGCCGGGCGCTTGGGCTCGGCCCCCGCCGCCGCCTCTCCTTCGGTGCCACCGGGCGCGGCGTCAGGCGCGGCCGCCGCGGGCCGAGGAGCCGTGACCGGCGCCACCGGGCGGGCCAGGGCGGCCTCGGCGGCGCGCAGGGCCCGCTCGGCGCTCTCGGCCCGGGCCAGGCGTTCGGCGGCGATGGCCTCGGCCACCTCGGCCCGCCGGCGCCACTCGGCGAGCTCCTCGCGCAGTCGTTCGACTTCGTCCTCGGCCGGCATCCGGCTCCAATGCTCGCGCGGGCGCACGGGGTCCGCCGGACGCTTGCTCGGGACACTACTTCTTGACCTGCAAGACATCGTTCCGGACTTCTCGCAGGTGGGATACCGGCAGGACATCGTTCCGCAAGACCAGGTGATCGGCCCGCAGGAGATCGTTCCGGCCGTCATGCTCAGCGCAGCGTTCGCTGCACCGGGAATGGGCCGTCGTGGATGACCTCGCCGTCGATGGTGGCGA
>JBOGIE010000351.1:0-2782 GCA_050742435.1 Acidimicrobiales bacterium
GGGTGTCTCGGTGAAACGGGCGTGGGAACGGCTCGACGACCGCTCCCGACTGCTGGCCGCAGGGCTCTCGGCCGCCCTGGTGGCCTACCTCGTCCAGGCCTGCCTCAACACCCAGACCGTCTCTCTCCGCCTCTGTTTCTGGGTCTTCCTGGGATGGCTGGTGGGGGTAACATTCGAGCCCGCGAAGGAGGACTGACGTATGGGTGGCCGTCCGTTCCCGAGGGTCGTTCCCGGGGCCCTGGTCGTGGCGACGGCAATGGCGCGCACCGTGCTCGGCGGTGGGAGTGGCGGTGGAGGGACCGAGGGACCCTCGTCGGCGTGCGCGGTGGAGACGTCTCGCCGTCTCGGCATCACCGACCGGTTCGAGTGGTGCGGGACGCCCGTGCTCGCCGCTGACTGAGCGGCCGTCGGTCCTGCTCGACGCCCGGATACGGCTGGGCGGGCCGGTCGCCTACGCCCGGAACCTGGTCGCCGCTCTCCGGGCCGAGGACGGGTGCGACGTGTTCGTGCACGGGCCGGGCCCGGGCGGCCGTACCTTCACCCCCTGGGGCCGGGCCAAGGTGGCCGTCCGCGCCGCCCGGGTGGGCGCCCGGGTGGTGCACGGGCTGCACGTGGAGACGCCACCGGGTCGCGTACCGTCGGTGGTCACCATCCACGACGTCGTCCCCCTCGACCACCCGGCGTCGATGCCGAGCCCGGCGCGGCGGAACGTGTACCGGCGGGTCCTGACCACGTCGCTGCAGCGGGCGAGAAGAGTGATCGTTCCCAGCCCGGCGACGGCCGGACGCCTCGCCGCGCTGAGCGCCGACCCGAGCAAGGTCGACGTCATCCCCCTGGGGGTCGGCCCCGCCTTCCGCCCGTCCTCCCCTGCCGAGCGCGACGACGCCCGCCGGCGCTTCGCGGGCGGCCGGCGCTACGTCGTCGCCTCGACCGGGGCCCGCGCGCACAAGAACCTGGCCGGCATGCAGCAAGCGGCCTTCATCCTGTCGTCGGCCGGCATCGTGGCGGCCGCCACGGGCCGGAGCAGGTTCGACGGCATCCGGTCGGTGGGCTGGCTGGACGACGACGACCTGCGCCACTTCTACGGCGGTGCGGACGCGATGGTGCTCCCCGCGCTGCTCGAGGGGTTCGGGCTTCCGGCCCTCGAAGCCCTGGCCTGTGGCGTGCCGGTCGTCTGCGGTCCCGGGACCGGCGCCCTCCCCTACATCCGGCCCGGGGCGCTGGAAGTCGACGTCACCCGCCCCGACGAGCTGGCCGCGGGCATCCTGGCCGTGGTCGAGGACGGCGCGTGCCGAGCCCGGCTGGTGACCGATGGCGGCCGGGCCGCCTCCTCGCTGACCGCGGCGGGGATGGCGGCAGCCACCCTCGCCGTCTACGAGCGGGTGCTGGCCGAGACGTCGCGGTAGAGCTCGGTCAGCTGTTCGACCATGGCCCGCTTGGAGAAATGCCGGCGGGCGCGCGCTGCGGCCGCCGCCCCCAGCTCCTTGCGCCGGCCGTCGTCGGCGAAGAGCCCGGCCAGCGCCGAGGCGAGCCGCTCCGGATCACGGGGCGGGACGACCACCCCGGTCTCGCCGTCCACGTTCACCCACGACGTGCCCGTGCCCACCTCCGTGCTGATTGCGGGCGTCCCCTGGGCCATGGCCTCGAGCATGGCGATGCCGAACGACTCAGCCCGCGACACGGCGGGCAGGACGAACACGTCGGCGGCCCGGTAGTAGGCCGAGCGCCTCTCGTTCGACACGTTGCCGGCGAAGAGGACCCGGTCACCCAGACCGGCAGTCGCCGCTTCGAGGGCAGGCCGGGCCGGGCCGTCGCCCACGACCAGCAGCGTGGCGTCGACCGACCGCATGGCCTCGATGAGCACGTCGACGCCCTTGTAGGAGACCAGCCGGCCGAGGAACAGCACGAGGGGCCGGCCCCGGGCGGAACCACGGATGGCGGTGACCGCCTCGGGCGGCGCCGGCCACTCGTCGGGGTCGACGCCGTAGGGGATGACCGCCACCCTTTCGCGGGGCGCGGCGAGCGCCGGCGACGTGCCGGCCAGCACGGGGAAGCCGGCCACGATCCGTGCCACCCGGGCGAGGAACCGGCGCTCCAGGGGCAGGTACCAGCGGGCCAGGCCGGGGTTGCGGGCGATGTCGGCGTGGAAACTGGCGACGACCGGCGCAGCCGGGGCGCGGGCGATGCAGGCCAGCTCGGCCAGCGGGCAGGGCAGGTGGACGTGCACGACGTCGGCCGGCCGGCGGCGCAACTCGCGCCACCACGTGGGGGTGACCGGCGTCGACAGCACCCGGCCGAGCTCGGGCGCCCGGACGACCTGCACCCCGTCCAGTTCGTCGACCCGCCCGCGGACCGACCGCGAGGCGGTCAGCACGCTGTGTCGGAACCCGGAACCGAGGGAGCGCGTGATGTCCCAGATGTGCTGCTCGACGCCACCGAAGGTGGGAGGGAAGACGTCCTTGAAGACGTGCAGGACTCGCAGGGCGGGAGGCGCGGCGCGAACCCTAGCCCTCAGAGTTTGGCGAGGACTTCGACCATCCGGGAGCCCAGTTCGGTGGGGTCGAGGACGACCGTCGCGCCGGCCGCTTCCAGAGCATCGATCTTGGCCGCCGCCCCGCCCTTGCCACCCGAGACGATGGCCCCGGCGTGGCCCATCCGCCGGCCCGGGGGGGCGGTCACGCCGGCCACGTAGGCCACGACCGGCTTGTCCATCTCCTCGGCGATGAACTGGGCCGCCGCCTCCTCGTCGGCCCCGCCGATCTCACCGATCAGGATCACCGCC
>JBOGIE010000352.1:0-2753 GCA_050742435.1 Acidimicrobiales bacterium
GAGATGATGCGGGCCCTCGACGACCAGGTCCGCCTGGGCAAGGTGCTCTACACCGGGATCTCCGACGCTCCGGCGTGGGTCATCGCCCGGGCCAACACCCTGGCCGAGGAGCGGGGCTGGACCCGGTTCAACGCCATCCAGAGCCAGTACAGCCTGGTCGAGCGCAACGCCGAGCGCGAGCTGCTGCCTCTGACCGTCAACCTCGACCTGGCCTTCACCGCCTGGGGCGCTCTCGGGACGGGCCTGCTGACCGGCAAGTACAACAACGACCCCACCGGCGGCGGCGGCCGGATCTACTCGGCCGGTTGGGGCAGCCTGGAGGAGCGGAAGCTGGCCATCGCCGGCCACGTCGTGGCCGTGGCCGAGGAGATCGGCGCCACCGCCTCCCAGGTGGCCCTGAGCTGGGTCCGCCGGCGCTCGGCCACCATGATCCCCATCATCGGGGCCCGCAAGCTGAGCCAGCTGGTGGACAACGTGGGCTGCGTCGATGTGGTGCTCAGCGACGAGCAGGTCGCCCGCCTCGACGAGGCCAGCAAGATCGAGCTGGGCTTCCCCTACGACTTCATCAAGGGCGGCCGGTCGTCGTTCATGGGCCCCATCGCCGACCAGGTCGACGACCACCGCGGCACCGTCGTCTGACCTCGCTCGATCTCCTCGAGACCTGGGACGCCCCCGAGGCCCGGGCCGCGGTCGTGGGTGGGGGCGGGCGGGGCGTGATCGAGGTGCGGGGGAACGCCCAGCTGGGCGACCCGTGGGCGTCGGTCACCAAGCTGGCCACCGCGCTGGCCGTCCTGGTCGCGGTCGAGGAGGAAGCGGTGGACCTGGACGCGCCGGCCGGGCCTCCAGGGTCGACCGTCCGGCACCTCCTGGCCCACACCTCCGGCCTGGCCTTCGACGAGCACAGGGTCCTGGCCGAGCCGGGGCGCCGGCGGATTTACTCCAACACGGGCTTCGAGATCCTGGGTGAGGCGGTGGCCGGGGCGACCGGCATGCCCTTTCCCGAGTACCTGACCGAGGGGGTGCTGTCCCCGCTGGGCATGGCCGCCACCCGGCTGCGGGCCGACCGGTCCCCTGCCGCCGGCCTCGAGGGCCCGCTGGACGACCTGGTCCGCCTGGCCCGTGAGCTGCTCGAGCCCACGCTGGTGTCGCCGGCGACCATGGCCGGGGCCACCACCGTCGCCTTTCCCGGCCTGGCCGGCGTCCTGCCCGGGTACGGGCGCCAGGACCCGCTCGACTGGGGGCTGGGGTTCGAGGTGCGCGACGCCAAGGACCCGCACTGGACGGGCCGCGGCAATTCCCCCGCGACGTTCGGCCACTTCGGGGCCAGCGGCTCGTTCCTCTGGGTGGACCCCGAGGCCGGCCTGGCCTGCGCCGTCCTCAGTGGCCGGGAGTTCGACGCCTGGGCCAAGGACGCCTGGCCCGCCCTCTCCGACGCCGTGCTGGCCGAGTACGGCCCCTGACGTGAGGAAGGGCCGGCACCCGGAGGCGCCGGCCCTGCTCAGTTGGTCACGGGACCGGTCAGGCGACCGCCCCCTCCTTCGACTCCTGCTCTCCGCAGCACTCGCAGCCGCACGTGCAGTCGTCCTTGGTCTCGGTCTTGGTGGAGCAGCCGCATCCACACGCCTCGTCGCTCATGGCACCTCCTTTCCTGCGTCCTCGTCGTCTCTCGATGGTCCGGCTCCGATCTGGAGCAGGTCCGCCGTGCACCCGCCCTCGACACCCTCCCGGGCCGGGAGCTCGTCGATCATGCGGGCGATGTCGTGGCGGAGCCGGGCCAGCGAGGCCATCTCCTCGTCCAGTTCGGCCACCCGGCTCTGCAGCATCGAGCGGGTGTGGCCGCACGGGCACAGCCCCTGGCGCCGGACGTCGAGCAGCTCGGCGATGGCCTCCAGCCGCAGGCCGAAGCGCTGGGCCCGCTTGATGAACCGCAGCCGCTCGACCGCGTCGTCGCCGTAGAGCCGGTAGCCCGACGGGCTCCGGTCGGTCTCCGGCAGCAGGCCGATGCGCTCGTAGTAGCGGACGGTGTCCGCCGACGTGCCCACCTCCTGGGCGAGCTTCGACACGGTCAACTGGCTCATGGAGCCAGCATAAACCTTGGAGTCGACTCCAAGGTCAAGCGGTAGTTCTGGGGCGCCGGCTGCTCCCCTAGTGCTCGGCCGCCTCGGCATCGGCCTTGGTCTGGTGGACCGTCTCCGGCGGGTGCTCGGGCGGGGCGTAGAGCGAGTACAGCTTGAGGTCGCCGTCGCCGGTGTTGATGACGTTGTGCCACACGCCGCCCGGGACGACGACGGCCCAGTCGTCCTTGACGTCGTGCTCCTCGTCGACCTGGTCCTTCGACGGCCCGAACGTGACCCGGCCCGAGCCCTGCTCGATCCGGAGGAACTGGTCGAGGTGGTCGTGCATCTCCACCCCGATCTCCTCCCCCGGCGCCAGGCGCATAACGGTGAGCTGCACGTGCTCACCGGTGAAGACCACCCGGCGGAAGTCGTCGTTCTCCACCGTCTCCCGCTCGATGTCGCCCACCCATCCGGGCATGTCGTCCTCCTCGTCGGCGGCCTGGCAGGCCGTTCCTACCCGACCGGCCCGGGGTCAGTCGGCGGAGAGCCGCCATGTACTCAGTCCGGGAGGAGGGGCACGGTGAGGCCGGTGTCGCGCCCGAGGAGGACGGCACGGATGACCGCGCCCGTTCCGTAGCGCTCCCGGACGTCGTCGAGGGCGGCATCGAGCGCACCACCCGTCCCCCGCTCGAACGG
>JBOGIE010000353.1:0-2753 GCA_050742435.1 Acidimicrobiales bacterium
GCCGTGGCCTGGTCGGCGGGCGGTGTGGCTCCCGAGGTGGGGGCCCGGGCCGGCATGGAGGCGGCCAACGTGGCCGACGAGCTCCGGGCCCAGGCCACGTGGCGGGAGCGGCTGGCCCAGGCCCTCGACCCCCGGCCGCTGGTGCGCAGGGGCGCGCCGCCACTGCGCCCCGTGGACGGCGACGGCGCCGACCGGGTGCCCGTGGGGGCGGGAGCTACTCCTCGCGCTTGAAGCGCTTCTTCAGGCGCTTGCCCACGTCGCCGAACTGCTCCTTGACCTGGGTGGTCTTGATGCTGCCGGTGACCTGCTTCCAGCCGGCCTTGCCCATCTTGCGCAGGTTGCGCTCGAAGATGAAGGCGCACCCCAGCATGACGGCGAACCCGGCGAAGCCCAGCACGAGCGACGTGGCGAACGAGCCCACGAGCAGGGCGAACCCGGCCAGGAAACCGAGGGCCGCCCACTTGAGGTTGCGGCCGGCGTGGCGGTACAGCGTGGTCTTGCCGACGCCGCGCGCGAACGCCGGATCGCTCTCGTAGAACTGCTGCTCGATCTCGTGGAGGATTCGCTGCTCGTCCTCGGAAAGCGGCACGTCCTACCCCTTCAATCCCCGGTCCGCTACTGCGGTTATCTTCCCACAGCCCGGCCAGGTCAACAACGCGCTAGTCCCGACCGGCTTCCGGCCCCCACTGCTGGTCGCCCCGGCGCTTGACGGCCAGGCCGTCGCCCCGCAGGAGGGTGGCCGGCCCGACCGAGGTGTCCCCGAAGCGGCGGCGCACCTCGTCCACCACCCGGGCGACGGCCGGCTCCCGGCCGGCGGGCCCGCTCGCCTCCTCCCCCAGGCGCAGCTGCTCCCCCGGCCGGGGTGCCAGGTTGGACACGCTCACGCCCAGCAGCCGGACTCCGGGCGACGGGTCGACGGTCTCCAGCAGCTCGTTGGCGACACGGGCGATGGCCGGCCCGGAGTCGACCGGCGTGGGGACGGTGCGGGAGCGGGTGATGGTCTGAAAGCCGCCACTCCGTTCAGGCACGGAGCCGGTGAACCGGACCTTGACGGTGACCGTACGCCCGGCCATCCCGGCCTCCCGCAGGCGGTTGGCGACGGCGTCGGAGAGGCGCAGGGCCTCCTCCCGCAGGGTGGCCAGGCGGTGGTGGTCGGTGGCATAGGTCTCCTCGTGCCCGACCGACTTGGCGGCCCGGTCCGGCTCCACCGCCCGCTCGTCGCGGGCCCAGGCCAGGGCGTGCAGGTGGCGTCCATGCGCCTCGCCGAGGGCGCCCACCAGGGTGGCCAGGGGCATGGCGGCCAGGTCGCCCACCGTGCGGATGCCGAAGCGGTCGAGGCGGCGGCGGGTGGCCGGGCCCACCCCCCACAGGGCGCCGACCGGATGCGGGTGCAGGAAGCCCAGCTCCTCGCCCGGCTCGACGACCTTGACCCCGAGCCCGGCGGTGGGCGGCGCGCCGGGCGGGCCGGCCCGGGGCTTGGCCGCCTCCGACGCCAGCTTGGCCAGGAACTTGCTGGGCGCCACCCCCACCGAGCACCACAGCCCCGTCTCGTCGAACACCCGTGCCCGGATGCGGGCCGCGATCTCCGCCCCCGTCCCCCACAGGCGGCGGGCCCCGGTGACGTCCAGGAACGCCTCGTCCAGGGCGATGCCCTCGACCAGCGGGGTGAACGAGGTGAGGACGGCGTGCAGGCGGCGGCTGTAGTCCTGGTACAGGTCGTGGCGGCCGTGGACGAACACCGCGTGCGGGCACAGCCGCCGGGCCCGGGTCGACGGCATGGCCGAGTGGATGCCGTACGACCGGGCCTCGTACGAGCACGACGCCACCACCCCCCGGGCGCCGGCGCCGCCCACGATGACCGGCCTGCCGGCCAGGGACGGGTCGGCCAGCACCTCGACCGCGGCGTAGAAGGCGTCCATGTCGACGTGGAGGATGACCGGGCCGTCGATGGGGGAAGTGTGCCAGCATGAGCGCCGCCGGGGCGCGGACCCACCGGCGGCAGGAGGGACGCCTGCATGCACCGCAACGTACGCACGGTCGTCGAGGCGGGCCGGGCCCTGGGGGTCGACGTCCGCCCCCGCGAGTACGCCGACGGCACCCGCACCGCGGCCGACGCCGCCCTGGCCATCGGCGTCGAGCTGGGCCAGATCGTGAAGTCTCTGGTCTTCTCGGTGGACGGCGAGGTGGTGGTCGCCCTGGTCTCGGGCGACAACCGCCTGGACGAGGCCAAGCTGGCCGACTGCGCCAGCGGCAGCCAGGCGTGGCGGGAGGACGCCGACACCGTCCGCGAGGCCACCGGCTTCCCGGTGGGCAGCGTCCCCCCGTTCGGCCACCGCGAGCCGCTGCGGGTCTTCGTCGACCGCGACCTGCTCGACTACGAGGAGGTGTGGGCCTCGGCCGGCACCAGCCACCACAACTTCTGCATCACCCCCGACACGCTCGTCCGGGTGACGGGCGGCACGGTGTGCGACCTTGCCCTCCGCTGAGGCGGAAAATCCGGCCGTCCGCTGAGGCCGGACGTACGATCACCACATGGCCGGCTTCACCAGGGGCTTCGGCGGGCGGCGGGCGGCGCGTGACCCTCGCCTGCCCCCCGGCCAGTACGACGCCGGGACCACCTGGCCGGTGCTCACGGCCGAGCCCACCCCCCGCCTGGACCCGTCGACCTGGACCTTCTCGGTCGACGGCCTGGTCGAGCAGCCCACCACCTGGACGTGGGAGGAGATCCACGCCCTCCCGCCCTCCACGTACGA
>JBOGIE010000354.1:0-2695 GCA_050742435.1 Acidimicrobiales bacterium
TGCTCGAGGGTGTACTTGAGCCAGCTGGCCCGGTCGGACGCGAAGCCCCGGATGTTGGTCTCGCCCAGGGCGCAGGGCAGCCGGTAGCGCTCCCAGTACTCCCCGATCAGGTCGGCCAGCGACCCGGGGTCGGGCGATGACTGCAGCCCCCGGCCGGTGCGGTCCTGGTACTGCCACTGGTTGTGGGCGTAGTAGTCGAGGCCGAGGACGTCGACCGAGGCGGGCTGGAGGTGGAGCAGGGGCGCGCCGCCCAAGGCCAGGACCTGGCTGACGAACGGGCGGGCCGTGTCGATCTCCCGGCCCAGGAACAGGTCGAGCAGGAAGAACCGCCGGTCGTTGGCCAGGTCGGCCACCCCCTGGGCGTCGGGGACGGCGGCCGAGGCCCGCTCGCAGGTGTCGACGTAGAAGTGGCGGGCCCCGGGGACCCGGTCGCGGTAGGCCCGGTCGGCCTCGGACAGGGCCGGCATCACGTTGCGGGCCAGGGTCAGGAAGCCGTTCAGCCCCTTGAGGTGGGGGGGCCAGACGCCCATCTGTCCGCACAGCAGGAAGGTGGTCAACGGCTCGTTGAAGAGCGTGTACTCCTCGATCCACGGGTAGCGGGTGGCGAAGGCTTCCACGTAGCGGACGTAGGCCTCCCGGAACTTGCGGTCGGCGAAGCCCCGCTTGAGCCAGCGGGGATAGCTGGTGTGGTGGCAGAGGTCGACGATGGGGCGCAGGCCGCGGTCCCGCATCCACTCGAACACCTCGTCGGTGGCCCGCCAGTCGTACCGGCGCCGGTCCCGCTCGATGCGGTGCCAGCGCACCGGGTAGCGCAGCCGGGTGACGCCGCAGCCCACCAGCAGCTCGAGGTCGGCGCGCCAGCGGGCCACGTGCCCGGTGGTCTCGGCCACGTCCACGTCGAAGGCCGGCTGGTAGGTGGACTCGAACGCCCCGATGAACTCGATGGCCATAGCATCGCCGGAATGCCCACCGTCCGGGCCTTCGCCCCCGGGCGGGTCAACCTCATCGGCGACCACACGGACTACACCGGCGGCTGGGCCCTGCCCATGGCCGTGGAGTGGGGGACGACGGTCGAGGTCCGGCGGGGCGGCCCGCGGGTCGAGCTGGTCTCGTCCGACGACCCGGAGCCGGCGACGGTCGACCTCGACGTGGCCGACCCCCGGGCGGTGACGCCGGCCTGGGCCCGTTACGTGGCCGGGGTGGTGGCCGTGCTGGGCCCGGCCGAGGGGGCGGTGGGGACGGTGCGCAGCACCCTGCCCGTGGGGGTGGGGTTGTCGTCGAGCGCGGCGCTGGAGGTGTCGGTGGCCCTGGCCCTGGGCTTCGACGGGTCGCCGATGGAGCTGGCCCTGGCCTGCCAGGAGGCCGAGCACCGGGCGTCGGGCGTCCCCAGCGGGGTGATGGACCAGTTGGCGTCGGTCCTGGGAGTCGAGGGCCACGCCCTGCTCATCGACTTCTCCTCGCTGGACGTGGTCCCGGTCCCCATGCCGGAGGGGGTCGACGTGGTCGTCGTCCACTCGGGCCAGGCCCGGGCCCTGGCCGGGTCGGCCTACGCCGCGCGCCGGGCCCAGTGCGAGGCGGCCGCCGCGGTGATCGGTCCCCTCCGTGACGCCTCGGTCGACGTTGTGGACCGTCTCGACGACGACCTGCTCCGGCGCCGGGCCCGCCACGTCGTCACCGAGAACCGGCGGGTACTGGACTTCGCCGCCGCCCTGAGAGCGGGCGACCTGGTGGAGGCCGGCCGGCTCATGGCCGCCAGCCACGCCAGCCTGGCCACCGACTTCGACGTGTCCACCGGAGCCCTCGACGCCCTGGTCGCCGAGCTGGCCGCCACCCCGGGGGTGTACGGCGCCCGCCTCACCGGCGCCGGGTTCGGCGGGTGTGTGGTAACCCTGGCCGACGCCGGGAGCCGGGTGCGCGGATGGCGCCTGCACCCCTCGGCCGGGGCCCGCGTGGAGCCCGGGGGGCATTCCTCTACCGAGCCAAGGGTAGGTGGGCGGTAGAATACGCAGCGCTGCAAAGGATGAGGACGTGTCGCTCGGAAGCCTGGCGTATCCCAGAGGAGGTGCCGCGGCGCGGCGCATGGGCCGGTGGGCCGGGCGCGCCGGTCGGTCCGGGAGGATGACACGCCGATGACGCCCTATGAGGTGCTGGGCATCGGCCCCAAAGCGAAGCCGGCAGAGATCACCGCCGCCTACCGGGTCCTGGCCCAAATCTTCCACCCCGACCGCTTCGCCGGCGCCCCGGTCGCGGTCCAGAAGGAGGCGGCCCGGCGCATGAGCGAGGTCAACGAGGCCTACGCCTTCTTCCGGGGGAGCAACAACAGCGCGGGGGAGAACTCGGTGGCCCGCACCCGGGCGGCCCGGGCGGCGGCGGCCACGCCCTGGCACGAGGTCGTCCGCCAGCGGGCCCAGGCCGAGGCGCGGGCCAAGGAGCAGCGGCGGGCCCGCGAGGAGAGCACCCGCCAGGGCAAGGCCATCAGCCGGCCCAAGACCGGTGGGGCCAAGCTGGCCCTGGCCGGCATGGGCGAGGCCCTGCACACCAACAAGATCACCTGCCGGGAGTGCAAGAGCATCCAGTGGCTCCCCGACGGGTGGCGGGAGCGCCTCGACGTGACCGACTACTACTGCTCGATCTGCTCCCGCCTCATCCTCGCCCGCTGAGGCACCGGCGCTGATCCCGCCCTTGGGGGCGGCCC
>JBOGIE010000355.1:0-2694 GCA_050742435.1 Acidimicrobiales bacterium
GGCGGGGCGGCCGACGCCGCCGACTTCCGCGCCGCCCTGCTCAAGCACGGCTGGGCCGACGACCACATCCGGGTCCTGACCGACGGGGCGGCCACCGCCGGCGCCATCCGGGCCGGCCTCCAGTGGCTGGTCGAGAAGAGCGGGCCCAACTCGCTGTCGGTCTTCCACTACTCGGGCCACGTCAAGCAGGTCGGCTCCACCGAGTACATCTGGCCCCACGACAACGCCTTCATCTCAGACACCGACCTGGCCGCCAGCCTCCGCCAGTTGAAGGGCCAGGCCTGGGTCGACATCTCCGGGTGCGAGGCGGCCGGCTTCGACGAGGGCATTTCCGCCCCCAACCGGCTCTTCACCGCCTCGTCGCGGGCCAACGAGAAGTCCTACGAGATCCCGGACATGCGCCACTCGGTGTTCACGCTCCTGCTGGTCGACCAGGGCCTGCTCCAGGGGCTGGCCGACGCCAACCGGGACGGCCGGGTGTCGGTCCAGGAGGCCTTCGCCCACGCCGCGGCCCGGGCGCCCCAGATCAGCGCCGGGCAGGCCCAGGGGCCCCAGCATCCGGTGATGGCCGGCTGGGACGGCACCCCGCTCTTCCTGGACGCCGTGGCGGCAGAAGCCCCGGCCGCCGCGCCCGCCGCGGCCAAGCGCTGCATCCTATTCCTCTGCTTCTAGCGAGCTCCCGCGAAAGGAACTAGCTCGACATCTCCACCCGGGCGCCGCCTCCGCCCCCGCCGCGGATGATGTCGTGGAGCTCGGCGGCGGTCAGCGTCTCCTTGAGGACGAGGGTCTCGGCGATGGTGCGCAGGTCCTCGCCGTTGTCGCCCAGGATGGTGCGGGCGGCCTGCTCGGCCTTCTGGAGCAGCTCCCGGACCTCCTTGCCCCCGCCCTCGCCGTCCTCGCCGGGCCGGGGCCCGTCGTCGCGGCGCCCGGCCAGCTCGTAGCGGCCGGTCATGGCCAGGCGTTCGACCATGCGGCGGGCCAGGGCGGCGGCGTGCTCGAGGTCGTCCTCGGCCCGGGTGCTGGGCTGGCCGAACACCTGCATCTCGGCCGCCCGGCCGCCCAGGAGGACGATGAGCTGGGCCATGAGCTCGCGCTTGGTGAGGACCTCGCGGTCGTCGGAGTTGGACCAGGGCGAGCGCCCGAAGGCCGCCCCCCGGTTGACGATCGACACCCGCGACGGCGGCTGGACGCCCCGCAGCAGCACCGAGAGCAGGGCGTGGCCGGCCTCGTGCACGCCGACCAGCTCCTTCTCCTCCTCGGTCATGAGCCGGGCGCTGCGGGTGCCGGCCAGGACGCGGGAGACGGCCTCGTCGACGTCCTCGGGCGCCACCCGGTCGCGGTGGCGGCGGGCGGCCAGCAGGCAGCCCTCGTTGACGATGTTGGCCAGCTCGGCCGGGGTGAGGCCGGCGGTGTGGGCGGCGACCTCGCTCCAGTCGACCCGGCGGGAGACCGGCCGGCGGTCGGCGTGCAGGCGCAGGATCTTCTCCCGGCCGTTGCGGTCCGGACGGTCGACCTGGATGCGGCGGTCGAAGCGGCCCGGGCGGAGCAGAGCGCCGTCGATCAGCTCGGGCCGGTTGGTGGCCCCGATGATCATCACGCCCGAGGAGCCCATGAACCCGTCGAGCTCCACCAGCAGCTGGTTCAGGGTGTGGTCGAACTCCCGCTCGCCGGTGGTGTCGGCGGTGCGGTGGCGGCCGATGGCGTCGAGCTCGTCGATGAAGATGATGCAGGGCGCCGAGTTCTTGGCCGACTCGAAAAGCTGGCGGACCCGGGCTGCGCCCAGACCGACGAACTTCTCGACGAAGCTGGTGGCGGAGACGAAATAGAAGGGCACGCCGGTCTCGCCGGCCAGGGCCCGGGCCAGCAGCGTCTTGCCACAGCCGGGCATGCCGTAGAGCAGGACGCCCTTGGGCATGTGGGCGCCCAGCCGCTCGAACCGGTGAGGGTCGCGCAGGTACTCGACGACCTCCCGCAGCTCGGAGATGGCCTCGTCGAGCCCGGCCACGTCGGCGAAGGTGACCGACTCCATGCGGGCCCGCGGATCGTTGCGGTCCACCTGTTCGACTTTGAAGGGCGTTTCGCCGCCCCCCGCGGTGGCGACGGCCCGACCGCCGCGGCCCGCGCTATTACGCCGGCCGAACCGGCCTCCCGGACGTGTCATTCGGAGAGTCACGATAGCCGTCCCAATGATCAAAGCGGCGAATGCGAGGACTTCCGGTCTTGTCAGGATCGAAAGGCGCACTGTCTCTCCACGTCTTCCCTGTCGCAGGACCGTTGCACAGGCGAAGCCATACAGGATCGCGCACTCGGATCGGCGTCGCCACTAGGTCTTTCGGCCTACCGGTCCGGGAACTGAAGCGCGAATCCGCGTGGGAGACTGAAACCATGCCCGCAGCGCCTCCCGCTGCCCCCACGTCGGGGATGCTGTTGTTCATCCGGTACGCCTTCATGCCCAACAACCTGGGCTACTGCGGGGGCAACGAGAACGAGATCCTGTTCGAGCACGCCGTCGAGGACCGGCCCGACCCCCGCCTGGGCTCGATGCTGGTCAAGTTCACCGGCGCCGTGCCGTACCTGCGCACCATCGCCGCCGCCAACGGGATCGGCGACCCCTTCGACCCCCGGGTGGTCGAGGCCTACTGGGTCGGCAACGAGCTGCTGCAGGGCGTGGAGGCCGGCGACCTCTACCGGTCG
>JBOGIE010000356.1:0-2667 GCA_050742435.1 Acidimicrobiales bacterium
GTGGCCGAGGCCGCCGGCGGGCCGGCCGCCTACCTGGCCACGGTGATCGTGCCCCCGGCGGAGCGGGCGTGATCTCCTTCGTGGGCGCCGGGCCGGGCGCGCCGGACCTCATCACCCTGCGGGGGCGCGACCGCCTGGCCGCGGCCGACGTGGTGGTGTGGGCGTCGTCGCTGGTGCCCGAGGCGGTGCTCGGTCATGCCCGCCAGGGGGCGGCCGTCCACGACTCGGCCACCATGACGCTGGAGGACGTGCTGGCGGTGTACGAGGCGGCCGGGCCCGACGCCGCCGTGGTCCGGCTGCACTCGGGCGACCCGTCGATCTACGGCGCCATCGGCGAGCAGATCGACTGGTGCGTGGCCCACAAGCGGGACTTCGAGATCGTGCCGGGGGTGACGTCGCTGGCCGCCGCGGCCGCCGCCCTGGGCCGGGAGCTCACCCAGCCCGGGGTGGCCCAGAGCGTGGTGCTGACCCGCCTGGCCGGGCGCACGGCGGCGTCGGTGCCAGCCGGGGAGTCGGTGGCCGCCTTCGCCGCCCACGGGGCCACCATGGCCGTCTTCCTGTCCGCCGCCCGGCCCCGGGAGCTGGCGGACGAGCTGCTGGCCCCGGGGAGCGGGTACTCGACCGACACGCCCGCCGCCATCGTGGTCCGGGCGTCGTGGCCGGACGAGCGGGTGGTCACGACCACGGTCGGCGCCCTGGCCGACGACCTGGTGGCGGTGGGGGCGCGGACGACCGTCCTGGTCCTCGTGGGGCCGGCGCTGGGCACCGGCGCGGCGGGGGCCCGCAGCCATCTCTACTCCCCCGGGTTCGCCCACATGTTCCGTCGCCGGTCCCGGCCGGGCACCACGGCCGGGCGCCCGGCATGAGCCCCCGGGGTGGGCTGCGCACCGGGTGGACCACCGGCACGTGCGCCAGCGCGGCAGCCAAGGCCGCGGCCATCGGGCTGGTCACGGGGACGGCGCCGGACGAGGTCGAGGTCGCCCTGCCGGGAGGCCGGCGGGTGCGCTTCCCGGTCGAGGTCCAGGATGGGACGCCCACGCGGTGCGTGGTGGTCAAGGACGCCGGCGACGACCCCGACTGCACGGACGGCGCCCGCATGACGGCCGAGGTGGTGGAGGCCGGTGAGGCGTCGCTGTCGGCGGGGCCGGGGGTGGGCACGGTGACCCGGCCCGGCCTGGGCCTGCCGGTCGGTACGTCGGCCATCAACCCGGTCCCCCGGCGGATGATCGCCGCCGCCCTGGCCGAGGTCACCGACGCGCCCCTGGCCGTCACCTTTTCGGTGCCGGGCGGGGAGGCCATGGCGGCCAAGACCTCGAACGCCCGGCTGGGGATCGTGGGCGGCATCTCGATCCTGGGCACCACCGGGATCGTCCGCCCGTTCTCCACCGCCGCCTACCGGGCGTCGGTGACCCAGCAGATCGACGTGGCCGCCGCCCAGGGCGAGTCGGTCGTGGTCCTGGCCACCGGGAGCCGCTCCGAGCGGGCGGCCATGCGTCTGCGGCCCGACCTCCCCGAGGTCTGCTTCGTCGAGGTCGGCGACTTCACCGGCACCGCCCTGCGCCGGGCCGCCCACGACGGGATCCACCGGGCCCTGCTCGTCGCCATGGCCGGCAAGATCACCAAGCTGGCCGCGGGCGTGATGATGACCCACTTCCACCGGTCGAAGGTGGACGGCGACCTGCTGGCCACGGTGGCCCGGGACGCGGGGTCGCCGGCCGAGGTGGTGGCTGCGGCCACCGAGACCGCCACCGCCCGCCACTTCTTCGAGACCTGCATGGCCCACGGCGACACCGCGCCGCTCGAGCGGGTGTGCGCCCTGGCCCGGGCCGCCTGCCAGGCCCACACCGGCGGGACGGTGGAGACCGAGGTGGTCATGGTCGACTTCGAGGGCGACCGGGTGGTCGCCCGTGCCTGAGCCGCCCATCGTGGTGCTGGGGATGCCTTCCGAGGTCGACGTCGAGGCCGACCTCTTCGTGGGCGGCCGTCGCCACCTCGAGGGCCGGCCCGGCCGGCACCTGGTCGTCGGCGGCGACCTCGGCCCCGTGCTGGACGGCATCGCCGCCGAGCCGGGGCGGGTGTGCGTGCTGGCCTCCGGCGATCCGGGGTTCTTCGGGATCGTCCGGGCCCTGGCCGCCCGGTTCGGGCCCGGGGCGCTGGACGTGCGGCCCGCGGTGTCCTCGGTGTCGCTGGCCTTCGCCCGGCTGGGCCTGCCCTGGGACGACGCGGTCGTGGTCTCGGCCCACGGCCGGCCGCTGCGGGGCGCGGCCCGGGTGGCCGCCGGCGCGGCCAAGGCGGCCGTACTCACGTCTCCGGAGTCGCCGCCCGAGGCCCTGGGCAAGGAGCTGGGCGTCCTGGGCGCCCGCCACCGGCGGGCCGTGGTGTGCAGCCGGCTGGGCACCGCCGAGGAGCAGGTGGCCGACGTCGACCTGGACGGCCTGGCCGCCGGTACCTGGGACCCGGTGTCCGTCGTCGTCCTGCTCGACGCCGAGGTGGCGCCGGAGCCGGTCCTGGCCTGGGGCTGGGGCCTGCCCGAGGCCCGATTCGACCACCGGCCCGGCATGATCACCAAGGCGGAGGTGCGGGCCGTCGCCCTGGGCAAGCTCGGGCTGCCGCCGAACGGTGTGCTGTGGGACGTCGGGGCGGGCAGCGGGAGCGTGGCCGTGGAGT
>JBOGIE010000357.1:0-2652 GCA_050742435.1 Acidimicrobiales bacterium
CCGACTCGAGGGACACCTCCCGGCTGCCGTACGGCGCCTTGGGGCTCAGGGTGAGGAGCGGGCCGGTGGAGCGCAGGGGCCGGACCTCGCCGTCGTGCCAGAGCCAGGCCGGCGGGTGGCCGGCCGAGGCGTACCGCAGCGTCCCGGCGGCCAGGTCGAAGACCACCAGGCACAGGGAGACGAACTCCTCAGGGCGGGCCTGGGCGGAGATGACGGCGTTGAGCTCCTCGAGGGCCTGGGCCGGGTCGCGGTACTGGCGCAGGAAGACGCGCAGGAGGTACTTGACCTGGAAGGCGGTGATGGACGGCTCGATCCCATGGCCCGAGACGTCGCCGATGACCGCCGCCATCCGCTTGGGCCCGGTGGAGGTGAGGTCGTAGAAGTCGCCGGCCATGAGCCCGGTGCCGGCCTCGTAGGCCCGCCCGACCTCGAAGCCCTCGAACTCGGGCAGCTCCTGGGGAGCCAGCCGCGCCGCCCATCGGCGGGGGGCCAGCTGCTCCTGGGTCAGGACCTCCTCGGCCCGGCGCTCCAGGCTGGCCCGCTCCTCGATGAGGTCGGCCTCGGCCAGGAACCGCCGGCCCCAGACGACGGTCATCACGATGGGGATGACGAGGAGGACCTGGACCATGCGGGGCCAGCTGCCCACGAAGGAGGCGGTGGCGGCGATGACGGCCACCACCGCGTACAGGAGGGTGGTGTGCACCTCTTTGCGATAGGCCGAGCGGGCCAGGCTGGCCGCCATGGATCCCGTCGACCCGCTGCCTTCGAGGATGCGGCGCCACGAGCGCTCCAGCCGGAGGGCGGATCGGGCCCAGATCATCGCCGCGACCACGCATGCGAACGAGATGACCAGCAGAAGTGGGTAGTCGACCATGCCCACCGAGGATCCTAGAGCGTGTGGCCGGGGGTGCGTTCCCGACCGGTCGGATCAGCCGGCGCGGCGCCGTACCCGGAGCTTCAGAGGCGTGGGGCCGAAGCCGAAGTGCTCCCGGATGCGGCGTTCCAGGTACCGCAGGTAGGGGGCGGGAAGCGGCCGGTTGGAGAAGAGGGTGAAGGTCGGAGGGTCGGTGGCACCCTGGGTGGCGTAGAGGACCCGGGCCCCGGGCGCGGGCTGGGCGGCCTGGGCCGCCTGCACCACCTCGTTGAGCTCCCGGGTCGGGACCCGCCGGTGGTAGGCGTCGATGGCCTCCTGCAGGGCCGGTAGCAGGCGGTGGACGCCCTTGCCGGTCAGGGCGCTGATCTTGAGCACCGGGGCGTAGCCCAGGAACGCCAAACGGTCGCCGACCTGCTCGGAGATGTCGGCTCGGCCCTCGGCGTCGAGGAGGTCGAACTTGTTGAGGACGATGAGGACGGGGCTGCCGGCGGCGTCGATGCGCTCGGCCAGGCGCTGGTCCTGGTGGGTGACGCCCTCGGACGCGTCGACCACCAGGAGGGCGGCGTCGGCCCGGTCGACGGTCTGGAGCGCCCGGACCAGCGAGTAGTACTCGGGCCCCTCGGCGATGCGGCTCTTGCGCCGCATCCCGGCCGTGTCGATGAAGCGGATGGGCCCGTCTGGCGTCTCCACCACGGTGTCGATCGAGTCGCGGGTGGTGCCGGGCTCGTCGTGGACCACGGAGCGGTCGTCGCCGATGAGCCGGTTGAACAGCGTGGACTTGCCCACGTTGGGCCGGCCGACCACGGCGACCGAGGGGATCGTGTCGGTCTCGTCGACCGGCGCCTCGTCCGGCCCGGGCGCAGGAAGGCGTTCGACCACCGCGTCGAGCAGGTCACCGACCTGGCGACCGTGGAGGGCGCTCACCGGGAGCGGCTCGCCCAGGCCCAGGCGGGCGAAGTCCCAGGCGTCCGTCTCGCGGTGCTCGCTGTCGACCTTGTTGACGACCACGATCACCGGCCGCTTCGTGCGGCGCAGGATGCCCGCCACCCGGTCGTCCTCCTCGGTGACGCCCACCGTGGCGTCGGCCACGAAGAGGACCACGTCGGCGGCCTTGATGGCCCTCTCCGCCTGCTCACTCACCTTGGCGTCGAGGCCGCCGGCCGTGGCCAGCCAGCCGCCGGTGTCGACGATCAGGAACCGCCGGTCCCGCCAGTCGGTCTCCAGCTCCTTGCGGTCCCGGGTGACGCCCGGCTGCTCCTCGACGATGGCCTCCCGCCGGCCGACGATGCGGTTGACCAGCGTGGACTTGCCCACGTTGGGACGCCCCACGATGGCGACGACGGGCAGGCTCATAGTCGCAGGGCCCGGCGGAGGGAGATGCCGTCGCTGCCGATGACCTCGACCGGGCGGGGCAGGTCCTCGGGCTTGGACCCGTCGAGGAACAGGCCGCCGGACAGGCAGACGTCGGGCAGCAGGTAGCGGTGGCCCCGGGGCTGGGCGGCCAGCACGGGGGCCAGGTCCTGGCCGACCAGGAGCCCGGTGACGCCGATGTTGCCGCCGAAGAACGAGTTGGGGACGGGGACGACGCGCACGTCGGGCCGGCCGAGGGTGGCGACCAGGGGTTCGATGACCGCCGCCCCGTACTGGCCGGTGAGGACGGCGACGGGGGCGTCGCGGCGAGGGCTCAGGGTGATCGTCCCGTCGGTGCGGGGCGCCCGGTAGCCCTGGGCCGGGGCGCCGTCGACCCATGCGAAGAACCCGGGCTGCACGCCGATGCC
>JBOGIE010000358.1:0-2638 GCA_050742435.1 Acidimicrobiales bacterium
AGCCGCACCCGGGCCACGGCGGCGTCGAAGGCCGGCGTGCTCTGGGCCGTGCCCCGGTCGAAGACCGACGTCGACTTGGCCGAGCCCACGATGATCGACAGCAGCGGGTCGCCGCCGAGGGTGAGGCCGGGGAGAAGGTCGATCTGGGCGCCGGCGGCGTTGGCCGAGGCGGTGACCTTGTCGGCGGCGGTGACGGTCTCGGCGGTGGACTCGCCCAGCCGGATGTCGACCAGGCTGGTGGCCCGCTCCACGCCGTCGAGCAGGGAGTCGACCAGGCTCGACACCGGGGCGACGGTGGAGCCGGTACCGAGACCGAGGTTGCCGGCCAGTGGGCCGAGCAGGTTGCCCAGGGTCGGGGTGAGGCTGTTGAGCACCGTGCCGACGGTCTGGTCGACGACCGGCAGGAGCTGGTCGAGCAGCTCGCGCAGCAGGTCGATGATCGGCTCCAGGGCGCTGAGGGCGGCCAGGTCGATCCCGGCCACCGAGCCCGCGCCGAAGGCCGCCGGGGCGCCGTTGGTGGTGCTCACCCGGGACTCCCCGCACGCCAGCTCGACGTTGAGCAGGCCGGCGATCGGCAGGTTCAGGACGCAGGCCTTGGGCGGGGCTGCCGTCTGGTCGGCGGCGTTGACCTCGCTGGCGCTGACCGTGCCCGAGATCAGGGCCACGCCGGCACCCGAGGCCTTGGCCGTGGGGGTGCTGTTGATGAGGGCGCTGGACTGGCCGATCGTCACGTGGGTGCCGAAGAGGTTCAGGTCGAGGCCCCTCGCCGCCGCCGTGGCGATGAAGCTCTCGGGTCGGGTCTCCACCGTCTGGGTCTGCGCTCCCGCCGGCAGCGCGAGGACCGCGGTCATCATCAGAGCCGATACCGCGATCGCCCCGAGACGTTGCACCGTGCGCATTGCTGAAGCCCCTCTCATGCGTGGTCGCCCTCGCCCCGCCAGAGCGCGAGGAGGATCACGGATTCCCCGGTAGATGCCTTTGGCAAGTAGCTACCAGAGAATCGGGGTCAGGTCCAGAGAGGGAAGGGTTATTTCTTGCTCTCCAGAGCCGGTTCCTCACCCAGAGTGATTGTCCCCAGGCTGTGGACTACCGCTCCACGCGCATGGTGGCCGAGGCCCGCAGGGTGAGGTCGCCCAGCGCCGCACCCACCAGGGGCACGGCGGTGGGGGCCCGGTAGGCCACCTCCACCCGCACCCGGCTGCCGGCCGCCCCCCGCCCGGTGGCGGTGACCGTCAGGCGGGACTCGGCCAGGGTGGAACTGGCCAGCGCCGCCCGCCGGGGGGCGTCGGCGGCGGGCTCCACCGCCGCCTCCCGCGCCGCCTCCCGCGCCGCGTGGACGACCAGGATCTGGTCGCGCACCAGCAGCCCGAGCTGGACGACCACGAGCAGCAGCATCAGGACGAGGGGGAGGACGAGGGCGAGCTCCACCGACGCCTGGCCCCCGTCCTCCCGTTCCCGTCTCACGCCTGGCCTCTCACTTCACCTTGTCGGTGATGGCCTTCATCACGGCGTCGAGCAGCTTGCCGACCAGGTCGGACTTGGTGGCCCAGGCCACGATGAGCAGGGCGACCGCGGCCGCGCCGAGCAGGACCAGGGCGTACTCGGCCGAGGCCTGGCCCCGCTGGTCCTTGCCGGCGCGGGCGGCGACGGTGGACAGGTAGGTGGACAGGTGGACGTAGAGGGCGAGCAGCATGGGCAGCCCCTCCTTCTGGTGCTGGTGGTGGTCAGAGGCGCAGCGACCGGACGGCGCTGGCGATCAGGGGGGCCACGGTGAGCAGGCCGAAGGCGGGCAGCGTGCAGCTGACCAAGGGGAAGAGGAGCTTGACCGGCACCTTGCGGGCCGCCTCCTCGGCCCGGCGCCGGCGATCGGCCCGGACCTCGTGGGCCAGCCGCTCGAGGCTGGCGCCCAGCGGGGCGCCGTAGCGCTCGGAGGCGATCAGGGCGGCGACCAGCGGGCGGGTGGCCTCGCCGGCCCGTTCGGGCAGGTCGTCGAGGGCGTCGGCCAGCCGGCGGCCGAGGTCGGCCTCCCGTCCGGCCCGGGCCAGCTCAGCCCCCAGCGGGCCGGGCGACCGGCGGGCGACGGCGGCCACGGCCAGCCGGACGGTGAGGCCGGCGCCCACGGCCAGGACCAGCAGGTCGACCACGTCGGGCAGGTCGGCGGCGATCGACGCCAGGCGCCGGCGGTGCAGGCGGCGGGCGCGCAGGCCGGGCAGGGCCCACGCCACCAGGCCGGCCGGTATGGCCGCCGGGGGAAGGACGGCGAGGGCGCAGGCGGCGACGGCCACCGCCGTGCCCAACCGCCGCCCGGCCTGGGGCCCGGTGGGGCGCCCGAGCCGGCGCAGGATGCCGTTGCCCAGGCGCTCCAGCAGGGCGGCGGCCGAACTGGTGACGCTCAGCGGCGCGGGGCGCGGTCCAGCGTCACCGGTTGGGGAGGTGAGGGCCCGCACCCGCGCCGGGGCCGGGCGGTACCGCCACCCCACGGCCAGGGCCAGGCCCATCCAGACCAGGAAGGCCATGGTCGGCGTCATACCGCCACCCGGGACAGCCGCTGCATCCACAACCACCCCAGACCGTCGAGCACCAGGCCGGCCACGAGCAGGGCCAGGCCGGCCGGGGTGTGGAGCATGAACTGGGCGGT
>JBOGIE010000359.1:0-2630 GCA_050742435.1 Acidimicrobiales bacterium
GAGATGCGCCACACGTGGCCGACCGGCCAGCCGGTGTGGCGGCACACCTCGTCCAGGGCGACCTGGAGCGCGGCCTCGACGGTCGACGCCTCGTTGGTGGCCACGGCGATGGTCTTGAGCAGGGCGACGGCCTCGGACCGCTCGGTGAGCTGGTGGTTGGCTTCGGCCAGCTCGGCCGTGCGCTCCTCCACCCGCCGCTCGAGCGACCGGCTCAGGGCCTGGATCTCGGCGAACCCCTCGGCGTTCTCCAGCGCCGTCCCGGCCAGGGTGGCGATGAACTCGACCAGGCGGACCTCTTCCTCGCCGAAAAGGGCGCCGACCTGGGCGTGGGTGAGGTAGCAGCAGGCCACCGCCCGGCCCCGGTTGAACACCGGCGCGCACAGGGCCGAGCGGACGGCGGACGCGGCCGGGTCGTCCTCCGGGGCGGTCTCCCTGACCACCGGCCGGCCGGTGGCCAGGGCCCGGGCCACCAGGTCGGGGTCGAAGGGACGGCGGCTGCGCCCGGCCACGACGGTGGTGGCCGGCGGGTCGCCCTCGGTCAGGCCCAGGACGGCGCAGTCCTCGGCCCGCAGGAGGGTCAGGGTGGCCTCCCGGACGGCGGAGAACACCGCGGCCGGGGTCAGGGTCGAGGTGATCTGTTGGCCCACGCTGAGCAGGGAGTCGAAGCGGTCCAGCAGCGACAGCGTCACCTCGGCGTCGCCCCCACGGGAGGAGGCGGGCGGGGCCAGGACCGACAGTTCCTGGCGGCCCCGGGCCACCTGCTCGGCGGCACCGGGCCAGCCCAGGTCCAGGCCGGTCTGCCCCCGGGCGAGGAGGGTCAGGGCCTGCTCGTAGCGGGCTTCTTGGCGCTCGGCGTGGCGGAGGCTCTCGTCGAACCGGCGGCGGGCCCGGCGTGGGCAGCCGGACATGGCCGCCACCAGGGCGCTCTCCCGCAGGGCGTGGGGCCGGTTGTTGGGGTAGCTGCGGGCCACCCGCCGGGCCTTGCGGGCCGCCCGGCGGGCCCGGCGCACGAGCTGGCGGTGGCGGGGCGCCCGGGGGGGGACGGCCTCGGCCTCGGTGCGCAGGGCGGTGGCCAGCCAGGGCTGGATGGGGGCGACGTACTCCTGCTTGAGCCCCTTCGCCTTCACCATGGCCGCCGCCCGGTCGAGGACCGCCACCGCGTCGCCCGGCCGGCCGGCTCCCAGCAGGCGCACGGCCTCGGCCTGGAGCACCTCGGCCGCGGTGTGGACGTCCTCACCGAGGCGGTCGAGGTCGCCCTCGATGAGGTCGGCCGGCACGTCGCCCGCCGACGCCTTGGCCCAGCCGCCCAGGGCGATACCGGCGGCCTGGTGGTCCCCGATCTCCACTGCCGCCCGGCGGACCAGCCGGCTGGCCTCGACGGCGGCCGGCAGCTCCCCGAGGCGGTAGAGGGAGAAGGCGATGTGCCACTTGGCGGTGTTGGCCTCCCAGCAGTCCCCGGTGCGGTCGAGGAGGGCAGCCGCCCGCCGGCAGTCGTCGATGCACTGCTGGAAGTTCGACGCCGCGTACTCGACCACGCCGATGAAGTGCAGCGACTGGCCCTGGCCCCAGAGGTCGCCCAGGTCGGTGCGGATCTGCAGCGACTTCCGGCCGTAGGCCAGGCCCCGGGAGAACCACGGGACCATGGTCATCACCGGCGCGTGCTCGGAGTAGGCCTGGGCCAGCTCGGCCGACGGCGGGTAGCGCTCGGCCAGGTTCATCTCCCGCAGGTGGGCCCACAGGCACGGGACTCGGCCCCGCTGGAACCAGTAGATGTAGGCCAGGTGGCTGTAGAGGCGGACGGCCAGCAGCTCGGCCCGGGCCCCCTCCGGGCTGCGCCGAGCCAGGAAGAAGCGGGGGAGGAGGGTGTGGAGCAGCTGAACGACGATCTCGCCGACGGCGGAGAGCAGGAACCCGATCTGGCGCCGGGGCATGCGCCGGCCGAGCAGCCGCACCGCCCGCTCCACCGCCTCGCTGGCCGTCCCCACGTCGCCGCGTTTGAAGGCCAGCTCGCCCAGCTTGCCCTCGATCTCGGCCCGGTCGATGACGTCGTCGGCCAGCCGGCCGGCGATCTGGAGCTGGGCGGCGGCGTTCTCGTAGTGGCCCCGGAGCATGAGCACGTCGCCCAGGCCCTCGGCGACCTGGCGACGGGCCTTGTCGTCGGCCCCGGCCGTCCCCCGCTCGGCGATGCGGTAGTGGCGCTCGGCGATCTCGAGGGCGTGCCGAGCCCGGGCCCGGTCGGCGGCGGCCAGGGCGTAGGGGAGGGCCCGGCGGGCGTCGCCGGCGGCGTCGAAGTGGTAGGCCAGCTCGAAGACCCGGTCGGGCGCCTGAGCCTCGAACGCCAGGGCCGCGTCCCGGTGGAGAGCCCGGCGGTCCGCCTCGTCCAGCTGTCCCAGCAGGGCCTCGCGGATCTTGTCGTGGACGAACACGCAGTGGTCGCCCGAGGACCACAGGATGTGGCGGCGGCGGGCTTCCTCCACGGCGGCGACGGCCTCCTCGGGCCCCTGCCCGATCAGCGAGGCGGCCATGGAGGCGTCGAACTCCTTGCCCAGCAGGGCGCCGACCGAGAGCAAGCGGCGGGCCGGGGCGGGCAGGAGGTCGAGGCGACGGGAGAGGAAGGCGGCGGCGTGGCG
>JBOGIE010000360.1:0-2629 GCA_050742435.1 Acidimicrobiales bacterium
CCCACGTCGCCGAAGGGGTCGGGCAGCCCGAGCTTGCCCGGGTTGAGGACGCCGGCCGGGTCGAGGGCCCGTTTGAGGTCGACCAGCACCTCGTGGGCCGGCCCGAGGGCCGCGGGCAGGAAGCGGGCCTTGGCCAGGCCGATGCCGTGGTGGTGGCTGAGGGCGCCGCCGTTGGCCAGGACGGCGTCCACCGCCGCGTCCCAGGCGGCGACGTACCAGCCTGCCCTCTCCCGCATGCCGGCCAGGCTGAAGTAGAGGCAGGCCCCGTCGCCGTAGGCATGGGACAGGTGGGCCGACGCCCAGACCGTTCCGGGTACGTCCCGGACGGCGGCCGTGACCTGCTCGTACATCGGGCCCAGGGTCGACCAGAACCCCGCCACCTCCATGGTGTCGCCCACGATGCCCTGCCGGGCCAGCTCCTCGAGGTCGTAGGTGTCGTCGCGGTGGCCCATCCACCGGTCGACCGGCTCGGTGCCGAGCGGGTGGCCGTCGGTGCCGGTCTCGTCGGCCACCACCCCCATGGTGGCGTCCACGACGGCTGCGTCGCCCTCGTCCAGCACCACGAGCAGGGGTCCGGGGTGCTCGAAGGACCGGTCGGCCTCGTCCCGGTCGTAGAGGCGGAGGACGGCGGGGGTGGCGCCCCGCCGCAGGATCCGGCGGCAGGCGTCGATGCCGTCGGCGAACGAGTCGAAGCCGTAGGCCGCCCGGCGCTCGACGGCCGGTGCGGGCCGAACCCGCAGACGGGCGCCGGTGATGACGCCCAGCGTGCCCTCGCTCCCCACGAACAGCTGGGTGAGGTCGGGGCCGGTCGCGGCCCGCGGCGCGCCGCCGGTGGAGACGACCCGGCCGCCGGCCAGGGCGACGTCGAGGCCGGCGACCATGTCCTCGATCTTGCCGTAGCGGGTGGAGTACTGCCCGGCAGACCGGCAGGCGAGCCACCCGCCGACCGTGGAGATCCGGATGGACTGGGGGCGGTGGCCCAGGGTGAGGCCGTACGTTTCCCGCAGCTCGGCTTCCAGAACGTCGCCGTACGTGCCCGCGGCGACGTCCACGACCAGCGACGTCTCGTCGACCGATGCCACGCCGGCCATCCCCCGCAGGTCGAGCACCACCCCGCCGTGCACCGGCACCGCCCCGCCGCACACGCCGCTCCGGCCCCCGGCCGGCGTCACCGGGAGGCGGGCGTCGGTGCACACCGCCAGCACGGCCGCCACCTCCTCGGTCGACGCCGGCCGGGCGACGGCGTCCGGCGGCCGGGCCACCTGGGCGGCCATGGCCCACTGGTCGCGGGCGGACCCGGCCAGGTCCTCCGGGTCCGTGGACACCTCGCGGCAGACCGACCGCAGCCGCTCCAGGAGATCCCCGTCCACCTCAGGCCGCGCCGGCGCAGTAGGCGGCGACCTGCGCCGCGGTCTCGGAGTCCGACCAGCCGAGCTCGGTGGCCAGGAGCCGGGCCACGTCCGGCGCGGCCTCCATGGAGGCGGCCCGGTCGAGGATCAGGGCGCGGGTCCGGCGGGCCAGGACGTCGTCGACCGTGCCGGCCATCTCGTACCGGGCGGCGTAGACGGCCTCGGCCCGCAGGTAGGGCAGGCCGGGGACCAGCGGGCCGGCCAGCGACGGGTCGCTCGCGAGCAACGCCTCCACCACCCGGCCCTCGGTGCCGTAGCGGCCGGCCAGGTGCCCGGCCGGGGCGCCGGGCGTGGCCCCCCGCAGGGCCAGCCGCGCCGTCCGGGAAGGCGTGTGGCCCCGGCCCAGGACGGCCTCCACCTCGTCCACCGTGTCGGCGGCCATGGCCCGGTAGGTGGTCAGCTTCCCGCCGGTGACGGTCACCAGCCCGTCCCGCCCCCGCGTGACCCTGTGCCGGCGGGACAGGTCGGCGCTGCGCTGGTTGGGCGCGCCCGCCACGAGCGGGCGCAGGCCGGCCCAGGCACCGACCACGTCGTCCGGCGAGAGCGTCGTGGCCAGGGCGGAATTGACCGCGTCGAGCAGGTAGCCGGTGTCCTGGGCGGTGCAGGTCGGCCGGTCGAGGGGCCCCTCGTAATCGGTGTCGGTGGTCCCGACGTACACCCGGTCGACGCCCGGCCAGGGGACGACGAAGACCGACCGGCCGTCGTCCGGCACGGCCAGGACCAGGGCCACGTCGGTCCGGACCAGCTCGGCCGGGACGGTGACGTGCACGCCCTTGGCCGGGCGGATCGGGAGCACCCCGTCGCCCCCCAGCTGCCCGGCCCACACACCGGCGGCGTTCACCACCACGGACGCCCGGACCTCGAGCTTCCGCCCGTCGGCGGTGACGTGGGCACCGCGTACCGCCCCGTGCGACCCGGTGACCAGACCGTCCACGGCCACGTGGTTGGCGGCCACCGCCCGCTTGTCCACCACCGCGGTGCGGACGACGGCCAGCGTGAGGCGGGCGTCGTCGGCCTGGGCGTCCAGGTAGAGGTGGGCGCCGACCAGCCCATCGGTGCGCAGCGACGGGGTGTGCCGCGTGGCCTCCCGCGTCGACAGGCGGCGGTGGAGCCGGCCGATCCGGGCTCCGCCGGCCAGGTCGTACATCCACAGTGCCGTGCCCACGGCCCGCATGCGGGCCCGGCTGCCGTAGGACGGCACGAGGAAGGGGAGGGGTCGC
>JBOGIE010000361.1:0-2623 GCA_050742435.1 Acidimicrobiales bacterium
TGATGACCGACACCTTCCCGGTCGTCGCCTTCTGCCTCGCCATGGTGGCCGTGGTGATGATCCACGAGGCCGCCCACTTCGTCGCCGCCAAGCTCTCGGGCATGAAGGCCACCGAGTTCTTCTTCGGCTTCGGCCCCCGCCTGTGGTCCATCCGCAAGGGTGAGACCGAGTACGGCATCAAGGCCATCCCCCTCGGCGGCTACGTGAAGATCATCGGGATGAGCAACCTGGAGCGCGAGATCGACCCGGCCGACGAGCCGCGCACGTACCGCCAGGGTTCCTATCCCAAGCGCATGGCCGTGGCCCTGGCCGGCGTCACCACCCACTTCGTCCTGGCCTTCCTGCTCCTGGTCCTGCTGCTTAGCGCCATCGGCGTCCCCAACTACGACAAGCCCAGCCTGGAGATCGGCAGCCTGAGCCGGCTCGATACCGGGGCCAGCCCGGCCGTCGACGCCGGGTTCAAGGTGGGCGACCGCATCCTGTCCGTGGACGGCCGCCCCGTCGCCAACTGGGACGACGTGCCGCCCCTCATCCGCGGCAAGGCTGCCCAGCCGGTCAACTTCGTCGTCGAGCGCGAGGGCCGGCGGGTGGAGCTCACCGCCGTCCCCACCACCCTCGAGAGCAACGGTGAGACCCGTGGCTTCATCGGCATCGGCCCCAAGCCCACCGTCGAGCAGCTGGGCCCGATCGCCGCCTCCAGCCGGGCCGCCGACGACGTGTGGAGGCTCACCACCGGGTCGATCAAGGCCCTGGGCTCCTTCTTCGCTCCCGGGTCGCTGCGGGACTACGCCAACCAGCTCACCAACGCCGGCGACGAGTCCGTCGAGCCGTCGGAGGACCGGTTCGTCTCCGTGGTGGGCGTGGCCCGCATCGCCGGGCAGGCGGCCGAGAGCGGCGCCTTCAACGTCGTCTACCTGCTGGTCCTGCTGAACATCTTCATCGGGGTGTTCAACCTCATCCCCCTCCTCCCTCTGGACGGCGGGCACGTGGCCATCGCCACCTACGAGCGCATCCGTTCCCGGGCCGGCCGCCGGTACCAGGCCGACGTGGGCAAGATGATGCCCATCGCCGCCGCGGTGATCTTGGTGCTGGTCCTGATCGGGGTCACGTCGATCTACCTCGACATCGTGCAGCCCATCACCAACCCGTACCAGTGAGAGCCGCCTCGCGGTGATCGCCCGCCGTGTCACCCGGCAGGTGGTGCTCAAGGGCGCGTCGTCGACCGTCGCCGTAGGAGGCGACGCGCCCGTCTCGGTCCAGTCGATGACGATCACCAAGACGGCCGACGTGGACGGGACGCTCGCCCAGATCTACGCCCTGGCCGCGGCGGGGGCGGACATCGTCCGCTGTACCTGCAACGAGCCGGAGGCGGCCGAGGGCCTGGCTGCCATCGTCCCCCGGTCGCCGGTGCCGATCGTCGCCGACATCCACTTCCAGTACCGGCTGGCCCTGGCCGCCTTGGATGCGGGCGTGGCCTGCCTGAGGCTCAACCCCGGCAACATCCGCAAGCCCGACCAGATCAAGCTGGTGGCCGAGGAGGCCAGGGCGCGGGGCGTCCCCATCCGCATCGGCGTCAACGCCGGCTCGCTCGACCCCGACCTGTACGCCAAGCACGGGGGCGCCACGCCCGAGGCCCTGGTCGAGTCGGCCCAGCGGGAGCTGGGCTACTTCGAAGAGGTCGACTTCTCCGACGTGAAGATCTCGGTCAAAGCGTCGAACGTCCCCTTGATGATCGAGGCCTACCGGCAGCTGTCGGCGGTCACCGACCACCCGCTCCACCTGGGCGTCACCGAGGCCGGGCCGCCCCCGGCCGGGCTGGTGAAGGCCACCGCGGGCATCGCCACCCTGCTGGCTGAGGGCATCGGCGACACCATCCGCTACTCCCTGACCGCCGACCCCGTCGAGGAGGCCCGCGCCGGCCGCCAGCTGCTGGAGGCCCTGGGCCTCCGGGAACGCAAGAGCGTCGACCTGATCGCCTGCCCGTCCTGCGGCCGGGCCGAGGTGGACGTCATCAAGGTGGCCAAGGAGGCCGAGGAGGCCCTGACCGGGCGGAACCTGCCCATCCAGGTGGCGGTCATGGGGTGCGTGGTGAACGGGCCGGGCGAGGCCCGGGGGGCCGACCTGGGCATCGCGGCCGGCAACGGCAAGGGCCACCTGTTCGTGCGGGGGCAGATGATCCGGGTGGTGCCCGAGGCCCAGATGGTCGAGGCCCTGGTCGAGGAGGCCGAGCGGCTGGTGGCCGAGGGGGCCGAGGCTCGGCTGGCCGCGGCCGACGCCGGCGCGGCCGAGGAGGCCGAGCGCGACCGCCTGGCGCTGCTGGCCCAGCAGGGCGACGACCCCAACGCGGTGAGCCAGCGGGTCGAGCTCATCCGCAAGGAGCTGCGGTAACCGACCACGGCCGGCCCGGCGACTGGGACGGGGCGACCTACGACCGCATCGCCGACCCCATGGCCCGGTGGGGGAGCGCGGTCCTGGAGCGGCTGCCGCTCACCGGCGACGAGACGGTGCTCGACGCCGGGTGCGGGAGCGGGCGGGTCACCGAGGAGCTCCTGGACCGGTTGCCACGTGGGCGGGTGATCGCCGCAGACGCCGCCCCGTCCATGCTGGCCGAGGCCCGCCGGCG
>JBOGIE010000362.1:0-2613 GCA_050742435.1 Acidimicrobiales bacterium
TGGAGGGTGTCGCCGATCTGGCCGAAGAAGAACCGGATCGGGTTGGTCTCGTCCGTCCGGCCGAAGGCGAACAGGGTCAGGCTGATCAGGCCGTAGGACGCCAGGGGCAGCACCAGCCAGGCCCAGGCGCCCCAGCCCCACTCCGTGGCTGCGAGCATCGCCGCGAACGATACATCATTTGATGTCACGGACACAAGTGCAACCAAGGACTAGGCTGAACGGCATGGTGCAGGCCACGCGGATGACCATCGACGAGCTGGCCCGCCGCTCCGGCGTCACCAGCCGCAACATCCGCGCCTACCAGACCCGCGGCCTGTTGCCGCCGCCCCAAGTGGAGGGCCGGGTCGGCTACTACGACGACGCCCACCTGGTCCGGCTGCGCTACGTGGCCAGCCTCCAGGACCGGGGCTTCTCCCTGGCTGCCATCCAGGCCCTGCTCGACGCCTGGGACGAGGGCCGGCGCCTGACCGACGTCCTCGGCTTCGAGGAGGCCCTGACCGCGCCCTGGAGCGACGAGAAGCCCGAGCGCGTCGACCTGTGCCGACTGATGGAGATGTTCCCCGAGGCGGTCGAGGATCCCACCCTCCTCCAGCGGTCGATGCAGCTCGGCCTGCTGGCGCCGGCGGGCGACGCCTTCGACGCGCCCAGCCCCCGCCTGCTGCGGGTCGGCGCCGAGCTGGTGGCCGCCGGCATCCCGCTGGCCGCCATCCTCGACGAGTACGAGCGGCTGGTGGCCGACGCCGACGTGATCGCCACCCGGTTCGTCGCCCTGTTCGAGGCCCACGTGTGGGAGCCGTTCGTGGCCGCCGGGCTGCCGCCCGAGCGCCTGGCCGAGGTGACCGAGGCCCTCCACCGGGCCCGGCCCACCGCCCTGACCGCGATGGAGGCCACGCTGGCCCAGGCCATGGAGCGGGCCGTGGCCGCGTCGGCCGTCCGGGAGATGTCCAGGCTGCTTCCCGGGGCCGGCGACGGCACCTCCTAGAGGCCGGCGCTACAGGTCGCCGGCCGGGCGGCCGATATCTCTTCCATGAGAGAGGACCACCAGCTCGACGGGATGACGGCCAGCCGCCTCCGCCGCACCCGGCCGTTGACGCTGCGGTCCGTCTCGCCGGAGCCGCTGGAGCCGGCGACGCGCTTCGTGCTGGCCCCCGTCAGCGTCGATGGGGGCCTCCGGGGCCAGCTCGCCACTCACCCATGGCTCGCAGTACCAGCACAGCTACCACCGCCACCCCGCCCGCGCCCAGCAGCGCCCCGGCGAGCGCTCCGGCCCCGATTGGTGTGGAACATGATCCGGAGCACTGGATCCGGACGAGGGCCGCACCGATGAGCAGCCCGCAGATCCCTCCCACCACGATGACCAGGAAGGCCGCCACCCTGGCCTTCACCGGCGGCAGGGCCGTGGGCCCCCGCGCCGGCAACCGCAGCTCCTCCTCCCGGTCCGGCACCGGGAGATCGTAGGCTGCCGCCGTGCGCGCCCTCGTCGTGCTGCCGACCTACCAGGAGGCCGAGAACGTCGCCGAGGTCCTCCGCCGGCTGCGGGCCGCCGCTCCCGCGGTCGACGTGCTGGTGGTGGACGACTCCAGCCCCGACGGGACCGCGGCCATCGCCAAGGCCGCCGGCCACGAGGTGGGCGGCGTCGACGTACTCATCCGGCCAACGAAGTCCGGATTGGGAAGTGCCTACCGGGCCGGCTTCGCCGAGGGGCTGGCCCGGGGGTACGACGTCCTCGTCGAGATGGACAGCGACCTGTCCCACGACCCGGCCCGCCTGCCCTCCCTGCTGCGGGCGGTGGAAGCCGGGGCCGACCTGGCCGTGGGCTCCCGCTACGTGCCGGGCGGGACCATCCCCAACTGGCCGGTCCACCGCCGCCTGCTGTCCCGCTGGGGCAACCGCTACGCCGACCTGGCCCTGGGCCTGTCGGTGCGCGACGCCACCTCCGGCTACCGGGCCTACCGGGCCGACGCCCTGCGCGGCATCGACCTGCACTCCGTACGGGCCGACGGGTACGGCTTCCAGATCGAGATGGCCTACCGGGTGGCGTCCCACGGGGGCCAGATCGTCGAGCTGCCCATCGAGTTCGTCGACCGTGAGAAGGGCACGTCCAAGATGTCCTTCCGGATCATCGCCGAGGCCCTGGTCCTGGTGTCCTGGTGGGGGCTGCGGGACCGCCTCCGCCACCGCGGCAGCTGGGCGCCCGCCCCGGCCCCGGCCGAGATCGCCCGACCGAAGGCCGCCTGATCAGCCGGTCGCCCCGAACCGTTCGACCCTGATCCGGTCCACGGCAACGCCGGCCTCCATGAGGAGGTCGGTGGCGGCGTCGGCGAACCCGGACGAGCCGCACACGTAGTCGGTGGCGCCATCGGGGACGGCGGCCACCGCGGCCTGGACGTCGGCGAGGGTCAGCCGCCCGGGCGGCCGGGGGTGGCCCGGTGCGCCGGCCCGGGTGTATACGACCGTGGTCTCCGGACCGGGGACCTCGGCGGCGTAGAGCAGGTCGACCGGGGAGCGGACCGACACCAGGAGCCGCACCAGGTCGGAGCGGCCCAGCTCGCGGGCCAGGCGCAGCATGCACATGAGGGGGACCAGGCCCGAGCCGCCCCCCACGAGCAGGGC
>JBOGIE010000363.1:0-2581 GCA_050742435.1 Acidimicrobiales bacterium
TCCGAGCCCTTCTCGAACAGCCCGTCGAACAGCAGCTGCTCGTAGCGCCGCAGGTCGCCCCCTTCCTTGAGCCTGGTCAGCGTCCAGTCCGGCTTGCCGAACCAGCCCTTCTTCGGGATCTCGTCGACCCGCAGGTAGCCCCGCACGGCGAGGTCGACGATGGTGGCGCTGACGTCGAGGGTGTTGGCGTGCTCGTCCACGAGGGTGCCGACCTGCCCGGGCCGCAGCCCGTCGGGCGGGACGAACTCCACCGGCGTCTCCCCGGCGCCGAAGGGACCGAAGGAGGGGCGCACCGCCTCCTCCTGGCCCTGGGTGGCGTAAGCGGCGTCGACCGGGGACCCGGCGAAGCGGCGGTCGCGGCCGGCCCTCCAGGCCAGACGGGCGATGCCCAGCACCGCGGCCACCAGCAGGGCCAGGCTGGCGGCCACGGTGACCGGGGTGGCCGAGAAGGCGCGGGCGAAGCTCCAGCGCTCGTCGAGCACCGGCGTGGGCGGGGGGACGGCGCCCTTCTCGAAGCCCACCACCACGGTGACGCCCTGGCCGCCGCCCAGCAGGGTCTGGGTGAAGGTGGCCACGTCGCCGGCGGACGTGGCCTCGGCGCAGGGGAGGCGGGAGCCGCTGCCCCCACCGAAGCAAGCCACCTGGGTGATCTCGGCCGGCGCGGTGACCCGCACCGCGGCCTGCTCGATGGGCACCGACCACTCGGTCCCGATGGCGTTCCAGTACAGCTCGTCGTGCTCGGCGAAACCGTTCAGCGCATTGTCGACCCGGTAGCGCACGGTGTAGCGGTGGGCGCCGGAGATGGTGCGGTCGGGGTCGCCGATCCTGATGCGCTTGTGGTTGCCGGCGTTCTCGGTCTGGTACTCGTCGGGGGTGCCCTCGGAGCCCTCCACCGACAGGACGTCGAGCGGGTAGATGCGCTCGTAGCGGCTGTCCCAGCCCAGGCGGACGGGGATGTCGCGGTAGATCCCGTGGCGCTGGTTCGCCGCGAAGTCGTAGTCGATGGTCTCGGTGATCAACAGGGAACCGGTCGGCTCGACCTGGATCTCGACGTTGTAGGCGGTGATGCGTTCCGTGCCGGCTTGGGCGGAGGCGGGCGGGGCCAGCAGTGCCAGGGCGACGAGCAGGAGGCCGGCCAGGGCGGCAGGGAGCCGCTCACGCATCGAGGTCGGCCTCGCCGAGGCGCTCGACGAGCCGGCGGTGGGCCCGCTGGAGGCTGTCGAGGTCGGCGCGCAGGTCGGCCACCGCCTCCTCCAGGGCGCTCAGCCGCTCCGACCGGGGCGACGGGCGGGGCTCGGCCACCCGGTCGTCCTCGGTCCCGGCCAGGGCCTCGGCCAGGTCGCCGCCCAGCAGGTGGGCCCAGCGGCTCTCCTTCTGCCCGGGCCGGCGTTCGAGCCGGGCGACGAGGGGCTCGTCGCGCCCGGCCAGCTCGCCCAGGGCCTCGTCGACCTCCTCCTGGTCGGCGAACGGGTGGAGGCGCTCCGTGCGGGTGCGGAGCTCGCTCGCCGTCTGGGGACCCCGGAGCAGGAGCACCGAGAGCAGGGCCAGGTGCTCGGGCTCGATGGCCAGCATCTCGTCGAGGACGTGGCGGTACTTGTCGGCCCGGTTGGAGCGGCTGTAGACGATCCGCACCACGTTCATGGCCCGCAGGTTCTCCAGGGCGTTGCCGACCGTGGGCTCCTCGAGGCGGGTGACCGGGTTGCGGTTCGACGTCTGGTTGCAGGCGGCCAGCAGGGCGTTCATGGTGAGCGGGTAGTTGTCGGGAGTCGCCATCTCCTTCTCGATGAGGCAGCCCACGATGCGGGACTGCACCGGCGTGAGGTTCACGGTCGCCAGGGTACGACCCGGGCGGGGAAAGATGCGGGCGTGGCCCTCGCCCTCAGCGTGCTCGACCAGGCGCCCGTGCCGGACGGCTCGACGCCGGCCGCCACCCTGGTGGAGACGCTGGCCCTGGCCCGGGCCACCGAGGCCCTGGGCTACCGGCGGTACTGGGTGGCCGAGCACCACGGCACCCGCTCGCTGGCCGCCTCGGCCCCCGAGGTCCTCGTGGGCGCGGTGGCCTCCTGCACCTCCACCATCCGGGTCGGGTCGGGCGGCGTGCTCCTGTCGCACTACAGCCCCCTCAAGGTGGCCGAGACGTTCCGGACGCTCTCCGCCCTGCATCCGGGCCGCATCGACCTGGGCGTCGGCCGCACCCCGGGCGCCGACCCGGTCACCGAGGCTGCGCTCCAGTACCTGCCGGGCGTCCCGGGCGACGAGCGTTACGTGGAGAAGGTGGTGGACCTGGTGGGCTTCCTCCACGACCGGCTGGAACCGGGGCACCCGTTCGAGCGGGTGACGGCCATGCCCGATCAGGTCGTGCCGCCCAAGGTCTGGATGCTGGGGTCCAGCAGCCACAGTGGGGCGGGGGCCGCCTACCTCGGCCTGCCGTTCGCGTTCGCCCACTTCATCACCCCCGCCTTCGGCGCCCAGGTGGTGGGCGCCTACCGGCGGGGCTTCCAGCCGTCGGAGCTCCTGGCCGAGCCGGAGGCGCTGGTTGCGGTGGGCGTCATGTGCGCGGGCACCGACGCCGAAGCCGAGC
>JBOGIE010000364.1:0-2569 GCA_050742435.1 Acidimicrobiales bacterium
AGCTCCTCGGTGACCTCGGGCCACACGATGGGCTCGTAGCACCAGAGGGCCGCGAACGTCCCGGGACGGCGGGCCTCGGCGTCGAGCACGGCCGCCCCGCCGCAGGAGTGGCCGAAGGCGTACGGCCTATGGAGCGTCGCACCTGAAAGTCGGAGGCCGTCGACCACGGCCAGCACGTCGTCGGCGAACGACGACCACTTCCAGTCCAGCCCGGCCGGCCAGTCGGTGTCGCCGTGGCCCCGCTCGTCGAAGGCCCAGCAGTGGAACCGGCCGGCCAGGGCGGCCGCCAAGGGAGCGAGCACCGGGCCGCAGAAGCCGGTGGCGTGGGCCATCACCAGGGGAGGGCCGTCGCCCCCGAGGTCGTGCACGGCCAGCGTCACCCCGTCGGTGGAGGGCAGGCGCAGCACCCGGCGGAGGCTACCGTCGCAAGCCGTGACCAGCGCTCGGGAAGACGGCGATCGGGAGGCCGTGGCCGCCGCCAACAAGGGCTTCTACGCCGCCTTCGAGGCCCGCGACCTCGACGCCATGTCCAAGCTGTGGGAGCACTCGGACCGGGTCGTCTGCACCCATCCGGGCTGGACCAGCCTGCGGGGCTGGGGCCAGGTGGCTGCCTCGTTCTTCGCCCTCTTCCAGAACGCCCAGCAGCTGCAGTTCATCCTCACCAAGGAGTCCGTCGAGGTGGTGGGCGACATGGGCTGGGCCACCGTCGACGAGAACATCCTCCAGAGCACCAACGCCACCACCGTGGCCGCCCTCAACCTGTTCGTGCGGGGCGAGGACGGCGAATGGCGCCTGGTGGCCCACCACGCCTCCCCGGTGAGCGACACGGCCGAGGCCTGAGTCGAACTGGTGACACCTGGTGTCGCATATCGCACCTCGTGTCACCAGTTCGCCAGGGGGGTCAGCCGGCGGCGCACTCCCCGGCGCCGACCTCGGCGATGTAGGGGCCGGTCTCGCCGTAGTCGACGTAGAAGGCGGGGTTCTCCTCGGGCTTGGGGAAGGCGTCGAGGTCGGCCAGGCCGGCGGCCACGGCCGAGGCCCCGCCCACCCGCTCCAGCCAGGCGGTGAAGCTCTCTCCGGCCGACCGCTCGGCCGCGAACCGCCCGACGACCCGCACCGTGGCCTCGCCCGCGGTCTTGGCCGGCAGGCGCAGGGCCTTGTGGCCGAACTCGATCTGGGTGTGGCCGACGTAGCCGCCCAGCAGCATCTGGTAGCCGGGGGCGGGCTGGCCGTGGGCCCGGCGCTCGACGCCCATGAAGCCGATGTCGGAGATGTGGTGCTGGCCGCAGGAGTTCGTGCAGCCCGAGATGTTGACGCGGACGCCGCCCACGTCGGCCAGACCGGCCTCCTCCAGCGCCCGGCCGATCTCGTCGGCCAGCCCTCGGGACTGGGTCACGGCCAGGTTGCAGGTGTCGGCCCCGGGGCAGGCCACCACGTCGCGGGCCAGCTCGGCCCCCGGCTCGGCCATGCCGATGGCGTCGAGGCGGCGGTGCAGCTCGGGCAGCTGCTCCTCGGTCAGCCCCCGGAAGACGAAGTTCTGGCGGTTGGTGACCCGCACCTCGAGGCCCAGGTCGCGCTGGATCGACGCCACGGCCCGGAACTGGTCGGCGGTGACGTCGCCGAGGCGGGCGTAGGCGTAGGCGGAGACGGTGCCCTTGGCGTTGCCGCGCACCACGTTGGCGTCGTCCCAGCGGCCGTAGGGGTCGGACTTCTTGAGCACCACGTTGGTGCCCCAGCCCATGGGCGTGGGGCTGATCGAGGAGGAGACACCCGCGGGCTCGTCACCCGCGGCGACCACGGCGGGCGGGATGCCGCCCGGCCACGACGACGACGCGGGCAGGAGCTTGCGCTCCTTGAGGATCCGGCGGCGAAGCTCGTCCACGCCCAGCGTGTCGACCAGCCACTTCATGCGGGCCCGCAGCTTGTTGTCGCGGTTCCCGTAGTGGTCGAACGTACGGAGGATGGCCTCGATGGTGGGCAGCAGGTCCTCCCGGGAGGTGAACTCCTCCAAGGCCTGGGCGGCGTGGGGGTTGGCGCCCAGGCCCCCGGCGAAGAACACCCGGAAGCCGGCCTCGACCGAGCCGTCCTCCTTGGCCCGGTTGACGGCCACCACCCCGACGTCGTTGAACATGGCCTGGCCGCAGTCGGTGACGCAGCCCGAGAAGTTGATCTTGAACTTCCGGGGCAGGCGCTGGGCGTAGGGGTTGCGGAGCAGGTGCTCGAAGGTGGCCTGGGCCCAGGGGCTGATGTCGAGGACCTCGAAGGGGCAGGCGCCGGCCAGGTGGCAGCCCATGACGTTGCGGACGGTGTCGCCGCAGGCCTCCCGGGTGGTGAGGCCGACGCTGGCCAGCTCCCGCATGACGGCGGGGATGTCATCGAGCTGGACGAAGTGCATCTGGATGTTCTGCCGGGTGGTGATGTGGCCCCAGCCCCGCGAGTAGGTCTCGACCAGGTGGGCCAGCATGTCGAGCTGGACGGGCTGGAGCCGGCCGTAGGGGATCTTCACCCGCACCATCTGGTTGGTGCCGCCCTGGCGCTGGCCGTAGATGCCGTTGTTCAGGCGGAAGAC
>JBOGIE010000365.1:0-2569 GCA_050742435.1 Acidimicrobiales bacterium
AGATGGCCACCCTCCCGCGGCTCAAGCCAAGGCACTTCTACGACCTGGTGGTGGAGGTCGCCCTCATCCGTCCCGGGCCCATCCAGGGCGGTTCGGTCCACCCGTACATACGGAGGCGGAACGGCCAGGAGCCGGTGACCTACCTCCACCCCCTGCTGGAGAAGTCGCTCAAGAAGACCCTGGGCGTGCCCCTCTTCCAGGAGCAGCTCATGCAGATGGCCATCGACGTGGCCGGGTTCACGGCCAGCGAGGCCGACCAACTCCGGCAGGCCATGGGCTCGAAGCGATCGACGGAGCGCATGGAGGCGCTCAAAGGTCGCCTATACGAGGGCATGGCCAAGAACGGCATCACCGGGGCCACGGCCGACGCCATCTACGACAAGCTGGCCGCCTTCGCCAACTTCGGCTTCCCCGAGAGCCACTCCGTCTCCTTCGCCTACCTCGTCTACTCGTCGTCGTGGATGAAGCTGCACTACCCGGCCGCCTTTTGCGCCGCCCTGCTCAACGCCCAACCCATGGGCTTCTACTCGCCCAACACACTGGTGGCCGACGCCCGGCGCCACGGTGTGACCGTGCAGGGGCCCGACGTCAACCACAGCGACGTGAAGGCCACCCTGGAACCGCGAACTGGTGACGCTGAACGGTGTGGGGCGCGGTCGAACGTCACCAGTTCGGGAGGGGCGGGGGAGGAGATGGCAGTGAGACTCGGCATCGAGTACGTGCGCAACGTGGGCGACGAGCTGGCGAAAAGGATCGCCGAGCGCCGGCCCTACACGTCGATGGAGGACCTGGTCCGCCGCACCGGCGCCACCCTCCCGGCCATCGAGGCCCTGTCGACGGCTGGGGCGTTCGGTTCCCTCGACCTGCAGCGGCGGGAGGCGCTGTGGTCGGCGGGGGCGGTGGCCCAGACGGCGGACACCAAGCTGGAGGGTGTGGTGTGCGGCACCGACGCCCCGACCCTGCCGGAGATGTCGGCGCCCGAGGTGACGGCGGCCGACCTGTGGGCCACGGGCGTGGCCCCCGACAGCCACGTCGTCGAGTTCGCCCGCCCGCAGCTCGACGTCGCCGGGGCCGTCACCGTGGCCGGCCTGGAGAAGGTGCCGTCCGGGCGCCGGGTGAGCGTGGGCGGGGTGGTGACCCACCGACAACGGCCGGCCACCGCCAACGGGACGATCTTCATCAACCTCGAGGACGAGACCGGCATGCTCAACGTGATCTGCAACGCCGCGGTGTGGGACGTCCACCGCCGGGTGGCCCGGTCGTCGCCCGCCCTGCTGATCCGGGGACGGCTCGAGCGGGCCGAGGGCGTGACCAACCTGATCGCCGAGAAGATCGAATCGCTGAGCCTGTCGACGTCGGCCCCGAAGTCCCGCGACTTCAGGTGACGGCGATCAGCCGGCGACGACTTCGAACCAGACCCGCTTGGCCCCGCTGCGCTCCAGCTCGACCCCCCACGCCGACGCCAGCTCCTCGACGATGACCACGCCCCGCCCGGACAGGTCGTCGAGGCGGGCCAGGCGCCGCACCGGCAGTTCGGGGCTCGAGTCGCGCACCGCCACCCGGACGACGTTGTCCTCCACCTCCACCGCCAACTGCGGGCCGGACCGGGCGTGGATGATGGCGTTGGTCACCACCTCGCTGGTGAGCAGCTCCACGGTGCTGACCACGCCGTCGTCGACGAGGCGGGTCTTCAGCACATCCCGGACGAAGCGCCGGGCCGCGCCAACGCTGGTCGGGTGCGGAGTGAGCATGGTCCGAACCTCGATGATCTTGATCATAACGGCAGGAAATGACGTTTGGTGGACGGTGCCCCCGGGGAACGCTTGACCGGATGGACGCGATCACCCTGCTGAAGCAGGACCACAAGACGGTCGAGAAGCTCTTCAAGCAGTTCGAGAAGACCACCCAGCCGGCCCGACAGCGCAAGCTGGCCCAGCAGGTGGTCAAGGAGCTGTCGGTCCATGCCGCCATCGAGGAGATGGTGTTTTATCCCGCCGTCCGCGGCCGGGTGCCCGAGACCGAAGAGACGGTGCTCGAGTCGCTCGAGGAGCACCATGTGGCCAAGTGGCTCCTCTCCGAACTGGAGGACATGAAGCCGGACCACGAGCGGTTCAAGGCCAAGATGACCGTGCTCATCGAGACCGTGCGCCACCACGTGGAGGAGGAGGAGTCGGAGTTCTTCCCCCAGGTCCGCAAGGCCCTGGGCCGCAAGGAGCTGGCCGAGGTGGGCGAGGCCCTGGAGAAGGCCAAGAAGACGGCCCCCACCCGCCCGCACCCCCGGGCCCCCGACACGCCCCCCGGCAACCTGGTGGCCGGGGCGGCGGCGGGTGTGGTCGACAAGGTGACCACCAAGGCGAAAGCCAAGGCCAAGGCCGGGAGCAAGAAGTAGGCCTGGCCATGGAATCCCGCGACCTCGGACGCCTGCTGCTCATTGGCGGACTTCTGGCCCGACTTTGACACCTGAAGGCCGTTTTCGGGGTCTTCCACAGGCCTCGCAACGCTGTGACCTGGGCTTTTGTCGCGAGAAGGTCGCTGACGGCTCGGAAAGTGTAGGGGCAACACATCCACG
>JBOGIE010000366.1:0-2561 GCA_050742435.1 Acidimicrobiales bacterium
CCTACGTTCCGCACGTCGGTTGACCGCTTCAGCGTGATTTTCGGGGTGACTGGGGAGCCGTGCTGTAGGCGCTCCTGGGGACCTTGAGAAGGCTGAGGAGCTGCTTCTGGAGAGGGTCGAGGGCGGGCTCGACCTCCACGAGCGCCACGCCGTCGTGGAGGACGGTGGTGTGGGCCAGGGTGTCGAGCAGCTCGAAGACCCGTGCCGCCGTCGGCGCCTTGCAGGCTCGGTCCTCGTAGTAGAGCGGGAGGCTGTCGACCCCCTTGGCGGCCATGGCCCGGCGGAGCTCCCGTTCGACCAGGGCGTGCACCAAGAGCGCCACGTACAAGCAGAAGCCGAGGGCGTCGATGCGGGTGTCGCTCTTGAGCATCAGCGGTGCGGCCTCGATCACGCCCTTGTAGGTGGCGTGGCGCCGTTCGAGGTGCGGCTGGTTCTTGTACATGCGCAGCAGCTCGGCCGCGGCGGCGTCGTGGTTGGTGATGAACGGGAAGCACCCGTCTGCGGCGGCATCGGCGGCGACGGCGTCGGCGTCGGTGGAGGCCTCGACGCTGAAGCGGTGGCGTTCGATGCGCCGGTAGACGGTGTCGGGCCCGGGGCGGCCACGCTTGAGCTGGCGGTGCTGGTGTTCGACGGTGTCGGTCACCCGGGCGCGCACCCAGCGGGCGGCGCCAGCGCCGGCCAGCGCGGCCGCTGCCGCCTCCTCGACCGCGGCCGCGGTCCGCAGCTTGCAGCGCGGTGACACGAGCTGGCGGGCCAGCTCGCCCACGGCGGTGCGGCCCCGCTCGATGCGGTCCAAGCGGGCGGCGGCGTCATCGGCGCGCTTGGTGGAGGAGCGAACCCACACGATGCGGTATCCCTCCGCCGAGCAGGTCGGAGCCTCGGCCGCCCAGTAGACCTCGGGTGGGTCGTGGCGCCGCTTTCCCGGGCGCCGGGAGATCTCCTCCCATGCGACGGCCCCGCTGGCGATCCAGGCCCGGCCGAGCTGGTCCTCCTTTCGGGTCCTGGGCAGCACGGTCAAGAAGCGGCCCCCTCGGGTCGCGATGTGCTCCAGGTTGTCCCGGGTGGCCAGCTTGCAGTCGGCGACGTAGACGAAGTCGGGCCGGCCGAGCATGGCCACCAGCTGGTCCCAGCTGTCGATGTGGGTGGTCGAGTCCTCGGTATTGCCGTCGGCCAGGCGGTGGGCGAGGGGGACGGCGCCGTCGGCGGAGACGGTCAGGATCTCCACCAGCTGCTTCAGCTCCGGGCGGTGGTCCTTGCTGTGGCCTCTGGCCGGCCGGGGCGGGCGGGCCCCGCCGCGGCTCACCCCGGTGGCGGCGCGGTAGGTGCCGTAGAGGGTGATCGAGGTGGAGTCGTTGTGCAGCTCCGAGCAGTCGATCCCGTAGGCACCGATGGCCCGCAGGCCGAGGGCGGTGAGCAGGCTGGCCCGGTCGGCGGCGAAGAGCGACTCCAGGGCGCGACCGGCCCGGTCGTCGTTCAGCGCGCCGGCGCGGTGGGCGGCCAGGCCGAGCAGGGCCGGGTCGTAGCGGGCCGCCCACGCACCCAGCCCGTAGAGGGGGCGCCGTCCCAGCGCCAGGTTGCGGACCAGCACCCCGATCACCCGGGCGGCGGCCAGCTCGCAGCGCCCGTCGGGCTCGGGCAGGTAGGAGGCCACCAGCTCGTCGAAGCCCAGGCGCGCCAGCACCGCGTTGACCACCGGCAGTGCGCCGAGGGCCCGGGAGCGCAGCTCGACCTTGCCCGGCTCGACCCAGGTGCCACCGCTGCCGACCGTCGCCGTCATGGATCGACAGTATGCTACTGTTGATTCCGTGAGGGGTGGATCCCCTCGGGATCCCCCAGGAGGCGACATGGCCGAACCGACCGCAGCCGACCGGCGGGACCACCACGCCATCGTGGGGCGCCTCGCCCAGCTCGGCTTCGCCCTGCCCGGCACGCTGCTGGAGCGGTCCCACGTCTGTCGCAAGCCGGGCTGCCGCTGCATGGCCGAGCCTGCCCGCCCGCACGGGCCGTTCCACCAATGGACCCGCAAGATCGCCGGCAAGACCGTCACCCGGCGGCTCAGCGACGAGCAGGCGGCCCACTTCTGGCCGTGGTTCGACAACGCTCGCCAGGCCCGGGCGCTGCTCGCCGAGCTCGAGGCGCTCTCCTTGCGCATCGCGGAGCGCGACGGGGACTGGGCCTGAGCCATGCTGATCCCGACCGACGCCGTCACCGGTCGACCCGGGGCCTGGGCACACCTGCAGGCCGCGCTCGCCCAACGCCGCGCCGTCGACGTGCGCTACCACGACCGCCAGCGCCTCATCTGCCCGCACGCCCTCGGCTGGAAGGACCGCCGAGCCATGGTCCTGGGCTACCAGGTCGGTGGTCAGACCAGCACCGGTGCCCTGGACCCGGATCCCCGCAAACGGTGGCGGTGCATGTTCGTCGACGAGATCGAGCTGGTGGTCACCGACCACAGCGCTGCGTGGCAGACCCCGGACAACTACAACCCCGTCCGTCCCTTCAACGCCGAGGTCGAGATCGCCTTCGCTGTCCCGTAATTCACGGCGAAGCCCCTACCGGAC
>JBOGIE010000367.1:0-2515 GCA_050742435.1 Acidimicrobiales bacterium
CAGGTCGTTCCACCCGAACAGCCAGGGCACCAGGATCAGGTGGCCGCTGGACGAGATGGGCAGGAACTCCGACAGCCCCTGGGTGATCCCCAGCACGATGGCGTGCAGGATCGGGATGGAGGCGGCCGGATCGGCCTGGGCGAGGTCGAGCACCGGGGGAGGTTAGGCGCGGCGCCCGGGCCTCCTGGCGAACCGGTGACGTTTCGTGTCATATCCGACACTGAGTGTCACCAGTTCGGATCGGGGTGCGGTCAGGAACCGCTGAGCTGGACCTCGGCGATGACGAGGGTCATGCCCGCCGACCCGCCCGGGAGCCACTCGCGGTCCGCGCCGACGGCGACGAGGTCGAGCAGCATGCGCTGGAGAGTCGAGGCGATGGTGGCCTCCCGCACCGGCTCGGCCGGCGCTCCCTCGCGGAACAGCAGGCCCTCGACGCCCACCGAGAAGTCCCCGCTCACCGGGTTGGCGCCCGAGTGCAGGCCGGTGACCGACTGCACCAGCAGGCCCTCGCCCACGTCGGCCAGGAGCTGCTCCTGGGTGCGGTCGCCGGGCGTGAGGCTGAGGGCCCGGCTGCCGACCCCCGGTGTGGACCGGTAGCCGCCCCGCACGGCGGAGGCGTTGGACGCCACCGCGCAGCGCCGGCCCGTGTAGGAATTGTGCAGGAAACCGCGCAGCACGCCGTCCTCGATCAGGACGTTGCGCCTGCTGGCCAGGCCCTCGGCGTCGTAGCGGCTGGATCCCCACGCCTGGGGCTCGGTGGGGTCGTCGACCAGGGTCAGGAAGGGCACGGCCACCGCCTCCCCCTCCCGTCCCGCGAACAACGACCGCCCCTTGATGACCGAGGAGGCGGACAGCCCTGAGGAGAGCAGGCCCAGGAACGAGGCGGCGATCGGCGGGTCGAGGAGCACGGTGAGGCGGCGGGAGGCCGGCTTGCGGGCGCCCAGGAGCCGGGTGGCCTTCTCGCTGGCGTCCTTGACCGCCTTGGCCATGTCGAGGTCGTGGGGCGACCGGGCCACCGAGTAGCCCGAGCCGGTCATGGTGCCGGTTCCCTCTCCGGCCATGGCCGAGGCGTAGATCGAGCAGCTCGACCGCCGGGTGGCGGACCGCACCCCCTCGCTGGAGGCGATGGCCGACTCCGACACCGCGTCGCCGTACTCGGACGCCTCCACGCCCCGGATCCGGGGGTCGGCGGCCTTCACCGCCCGCTCCAGCTCCAGGGCCAGCTCCACCTTGCGGTCGGCCGGGAAGTCGGAGATCTCCGGGCGGTAGAGGTCGAGGTCGGCCGGCTCCACCCCGTCCGGGGCGACCAGCCCCAGGAACTCGTCGACCGTGCCGAAGGCGGCGTTGTCGCGGGCCTCGGCCAGGGTCTCGGCCACCACCGTCTCGTCGAGCGAGGCGGCGTAGGCGAAGCCCTGGCGGTGGTCGACGATGACCCGGACGCCCACCCCCTGGGTGTCGGCCGACGACAGGGACTCCACGTCGCCGTCGAACACCTTCACCTCGGTGTGGTGGCCCCGGCCCAGGTAGACCTCGACCTGCTCCCCGGGCCGGGCCTGGGCGACCACCCGGTCGGCGATCTCGAGCAGCTCGCTCACGCTGCGGTGCCCCCCACGGTCATGGCCGCCACCCGGAGCGTGGGCTGCCCGGAGGAGACCGGGACGCTCTGGCCGTCCTTGCCGCACGTGCCGGTCCAGGTGTCGAAGTCGTTGCCCACCGCGTCGATGGCCCGCAGGACCTCAGGCCCGTTGCCGATGAGGTTGGCCGAGCGGATCGGGTGGGTGATCTCCCCGTTCTCGATCATGTAGGCCTCGGTGATCCCGAACACGAAGTCGCCGGTGGCGGTGTTGACCTGGCCGCCGCCCAGCTGCACGCAGTAGATGCCGTACGGGGTCTGGCGGATGATCTCCTCGGGGTCCTCCTGGCCGGCCAGGACGTAGGTGTTGGTCATCCGGACCATGGGCAGGTGGTGGTAGCTCTGGCGCCGGCCGTTGCCCGACGACGCCCGCCCGGCCTTGCGGGCCCGCAGGTGGTCCCACATGTAGTCGGTGAGCTCGCCGTTCTCGATCAGGGTGTTGCGCTGGGCCGGGTGCCCCTCGTCGTCAATGGCGTACGTGCCCCACTCCCGGGCGTACGTGCCGTCGTCGACCAGGCTGACGAGGGGGCTGGCCACCTGCTTGCCGACCTGGTCACGGAAGACCGAGGCGTCGCGGCCGACCAGGTCGGCCTCCAGCCCGTGGCCGCAGGCCTCGTGGAACAGGACGCCGCCCGCGCCCCGCTTGAGGACGACCGGGAGGGTCCCGCTGGGCGCCGGGCGGGCCTTGAGCATCTCCAGCGACCGCCGGGCCGCCTCCCGGGCGATGTCGGCCGGGTCGACCTCCTCGAACAGCTCGAACCCGATCGTGCGACCGGGGGCCTCGTAGCCGGTCTGCATGCCGGTGTCGCCCGAGGCCACGCAGCTCACCATCAGCCGGGTGCGGACCTGGTCGTCGGACGTGAGCAGCCCGTCGCTGTTGGC
>JBOGIE010000368.1:0-2505 GCA_050742435.1 Acidimicrobiales bacterium
ACCAGGTCGCCGTTGCGGGGGGCGCGCCGCAGGAACTCCTGCAGCTCGGGGACGGCACGCTCGGCGTAGGGGCGCACGGCGAACGGGTGGAACGCCCGGGGCCAGAAGGTGAGTATGTCCCAGATGTTGCCGATCCGGCGCAGGACCTTCGGCGCGGCCCGTGACTTGACCAGGTTGAGCACGGTGAAGGCGAGGACGAAGGCGAACGTCGACCGGGCAATGTTCACCGGCGCGGTGGCGGTCAGGCGCCAGGTGTCGTCCTCGATGCTGTGGCGTCGGTCCACCAGGGCCACCGCCCCGCTGACCACGAAGGCGATGGCCAGGGCGGTGACCACCCGGTCGACGCTCGACAGCACGGTGGCCAGCCGGGCCCGCAGCCGGGCGCTGACTGTGGGGAGCAGGGCTTGCCTGGCCGGACCCTGCTCGGCCGGCGTCCGGGTGAGGAGGGCGTGCACGACCACCGCCGTCGCCCCGGCCAGCCCCCCGAGCACGGCCCAGCCGTAGCAGTCGTAGAGCACGGCCAGTGGGCCCGGGGGCACCTCCTCGATCCCGGTCAGGGCGATGAGGCCCGACAGCACCATGCCGCCGAGGAGCAGGATGCCGAGGATGGCGGTGGCCGGGGCGAGGAGGCGGCGGGTCAGGCGCCGGTCGTCCCCAGGCCCTCGGAACAGGGCGACCACGGCCAGCGCGACCACGCCCAGGCCCTGCAGCACGCCGACCACGATCAGCGACCGGCCGACAAGGTGGGCGGCCCGCTCCGTCCCGCAGTCGTAGACCACGCCGACCACCGCCGCCCACGTGATGGCGGCCACGGCCACGTGGATCCGCCACCGCATGCGGTGGTCGTCGCCGCTGTCGTAGAAGCCGGGGTCGTCGAGCCGGGCCGACGCACCCACCCCCCACGGCCACTTCCACGGCCGGCGGGCGACCGGCCACCCGTCGGGCCGGAAGCGCTCGAAGCCGGAGGCGGTGAACGTGGCCATGAGGACGAGGGCGGCCATGGCCACCGCCGCCCCGGCCGCCGCCGCCCCGAACGAGGGACGGGTGAGGGCGCCGGCCGCCCGGCCCGGGACGTCGGTCACCTCGTGCCACACGGTCATGGCCCCGAGGATCAGCCACACCACGGTGGCCGCGGTCGTGGCCAGCCCCACCCAGACCGCCGCCGCCCGGTGGACGGTCGTCCGCCACGTCCGCGGGCCGGGCGGGGCCATCCAGCCCGCCACGTTGAGCAGGGTGAACGGCAGGAGCAGGGGCCAGAGGGCGAAGCTGCGTGAGCCCGAGGTCAGCGGGCTCCAGTGGTAGACGTGCACGTCGCGCCGGCCGGCGCACGCCCGGACCGAGCTCCGGGCCGTCGGCTCGCTGCGCCACGTGACCACCGAGGCGCCGGCGGTGGGGCAGCCCAGCACGCCACCCGGGTCAGGACCGCCGATCCCATGCACCCGAAGCTCCATGCGCGGCGGACGCTACCCCCTCCCCGTTCTGGCTGCAGTTACCTGCGGATGCGGTGGCTAACTGCAGCCAGAACGGGGGGAGGCGAAGAAGGCGGTCACGTCGGCGCGGTCGCGGGTGCGCCGCATGGGCGGCAGGGCGCCGAGGATGGCGGGCCGGTAGGAGGACTCGGCCAGGCGGGGATCGAGGACGGCGACCACGCCCCGGTCGGTCGAACTGCGGATGAGCCGGCCCGCCCCCTGGGCCAGGCGGATGGCGGCGTGGGGGACGTCGACCACGGCGAAGGCGGCGGGGCCGGCACGCTCGCGGCGGGCCTCGGCCACCGGGTCGTCGGGGCGGGCGAACGGGAGGCGGTCGATCACCACCAGCGAGCAGGCGTCGCCCGGCACGTCGACCCCCTGCCAGAAGCCCATGGTGGCGAACAGGCACGAGGACTCGTCGGTGCGGAAGGCCTCGATCAGCGCCGGCTTGGGCAGGTCGTCCTGGGCGAGGAGGGTGTACGGGACTCGGTCGTCGAGGGCGGCCCGGGCGGCGCGCATGGCCCGCCAGGAGGTGAACAGGGCCAGGGTGCGGCCGCCGGCCGCGGTGATCAGGAACTCCAGCTCCTCGTGGGCCGCGGCCTCGTGCCGCGGGTTGCGCACGTCGGGCAGCCGGGGGACGTAGAGCAGCGACTGGGCCCGGTAGTCGAACGGGCTGCCGACGTCGAGCTCCACCGCGTCCTTGCCCAGGCCCAGGCGGCCGGAGATCCCGGGCGGGATGGTGGCCGAGGTGAGGACCGGCGTGGCCGACGCCCACAGCACCTTGGCCAGCTCTCCGCCGACGTCCACCGGCGAGACGCGGAGGGCGGACTGGGTGCCCGACGACTCCACCCACGTGACGGAATCGTCGTCGGCGGCGAGCACGGTGTCGATGTCGCCGCTGAGGGTGTCGAGGGCCTTGGCGGCGCGTTCGCGGCGGGCCTTCTGGTCGGCCGTCTCGCCCTGGGGCCCGCTCCGCAGGGGCCCGCGCTCCTCGCGGATCACCTGGGCCAGGTCGGCGAGGGCCTCGGCCACGGCC
>JBOGIE010000369.1:0-2497 GCA_050742435.1 Acidimicrobiales bacterium
GCGCGTTGCGGTCGATGCCCTCGAAGCCGATGAACATGGTTCGCAGGCCGCTGCGGGTGGCCATGGCGAGCAGCTCGGTGTTGCGGGCCAGGCCGATCGACGCCTGTGCGCCCCACCGGACCTTCACGCCGGACGACAGGATGGCCTCCGACAGCTCGCCGCAGTAGTCGAGGTCGGCGGCCAGGTCGTCGTCGAGGAAGAAGACGTAGGCGAACTCACCGACGTGCTGGCCGACCTTCTTGAGAACCTTGATCTCCTCGATGACCCGCGCCGGCGGGCTGTGGCGGGAGCCGCGGCCGTTGATGCGGATGACCGAGCAGAAGTCGCAGTTGAAGCGGCAGCCTCGGGTGGTCTGCAGGGTGTTCAGGGGGGCGTAGCGCTGGATGGGCCACTTGTCGAGGATGTCGGCCCACTCGTGGTTCATCGGTACCTGGTCCATGTCCTGGAAGCTGCCCTGGTAGAGGCGCTGCAGCCGGCCGGCGGCGGCGTCGGCCAGGACGGTGCCGAGGATGGTGTCGGCCTCACCCGACACGACCGAGTCGCAGTGGCGCAGGGCCTCGACCGGAATCAGCGAGGCGTGGACGCCGCCCAGCACGACCGGTACCCCCTTGGCCCGGTAGGCGTCGGCCAGGCGGTAGGACTGAGGGGCGATCGACGTCCACACGGTGAGGCACGCCAGGTCGGGCGTCTCGTCAGGGATCTTCTGGAAGTTCTGATCGATGACCCGTGGTTCCCACCCCGCTCGGCGGGCGTGGGCGGCGAGGACCAGCAGGGCCATGGGCGGCATGCGGTGGCCGAACGTCTGGTGGATGCCGGTGCCGCCCCACTTCGGGATGATCAGGTGGACCAGCGGCTTGTCACGCACAGAACAAGGCTATGCCTATTCCTCCAGGGGCGCGCCTCGCGGTGAGAACCGGACCCGCAGCTCGTTCAACCCCCGGATGACGTAGTGGTCGCGGTAGGTCGGCTCGGTCGTCACCAGCTCGAGGTCGGGAAGGCGCCGCAGCATGGTGCCGAAGGCGATCTGGCCCTCCAACCGGGCCAGGGCCGCGCCCAGGCAGAAGTGGGGGCCGCCCCCGAAGGCCAGGTGGCGGTTGGGCGTGCGGGCCACGTCCAGCCGGTCGGGGTCGGGGAACTGCTCGGGGTCGCGGTTGGCCGCGCCCAGGATGGCGACCGCCTGCTCGCCCTCGCGAACCGTGAACCCGCCGATCTCCACGTCCTCCTTGGCGATGCGGGCGGTGACGTGGACCGGGGAGTCGTAGCGCAGGAGCTCCTCGACCCCCGAGCGGACGAGCGACGGGTCGGCGCGCATACTGACCAGCTGGTCCGGGTTGCGCAGCAGGGCCAGGGTGCCGTTTCCCAGCAGGTTCATGGTGGTCTCGAACCCGGCGACGAACAGCAGGGTGGCGGTGCTCAGCAGCTCGGCGTGGGTGAGCTTGTCCCCCGCGCTCAGCGCCCCGCTCGAGGGGCCGGTCGGGCCCTCGGCGGCCAGCAGGGCACTGAGCAGGTCGTCGCGGGGATCCTTTCGGCGGGCCTCGACCAGGTCGGTGAAGTACTGGAAGAGGTACATCCCGGCCACCATGCCCTTGTCGAGGGCGGCCTGGTCGAGGTAGCCGTCCAGCAGGCGGGAGGCGTCGGCCGACCAGGCCTTGAACCGTTCCCGGTCGTCGGGCGGCACCCCCAGCAGCTCGCAGATCACGACCGTGGGCAGGGGGTAGGCCAGGTCGGCCAGGACGTCCATCTCGCCCTGCTCCACGACCGCGTCGAGGAGCTCGTCGACCAGGAGTTGGATGCGGGGGCGCAGGGACTCCACCATGCGGGGCGTGAACGCCTGGCCGACCAGCGAACGAAGGCGGGTGTGGTCGGGCGGGTCGAGGAACATCATCAGGCTGGACCCGACCTGGCGGATCGGGCCCATGGCCGAGGTGTCGGGCCCCTCGGTGAGCCGGGCCGGGTTGGTGCTGAAGCGGGGGTCGCGCAGCAGGGCGGCGCTGTGGTCGTAGCGGGTCAGGACCCAGCTGCCGTCCGGGGCGTGGTGGACGGGCTCGTGGCCCCGGATGAAGTGGTAGATCGGGTACGGGTTCGACCGGTTCTCGGGCAGCATGGGGCTGCTGAGATTGGCTTCGGCCAGCGCCTCGGCCAGATTCGTGACGGCCATGGGTCCAGGTAACCACAGGGGAGGAGCCATGGGGCCGGGAGCGAGGATGGCCGCCGCCCTGGCCGCCTCGGCGGGTGGAGGCTTGCTGCTGGCCGCCAGCCTCCCCCCCTGGCCCGTCGGCCGGGGGACCTGGCCGCTCGGTCTGGTGGGCGCCGCCCTGCTCTTCCTGGCGACCGGCGGCCTGGGCTGGCGGTGGCGGCTGGCGGGCGGGATGGCGGCCGGTCTGGGCCTGTACCTGCCCGGCCTGTGGTGGATGCGGGACTTCAGCCTGCCCGGCTACCTGGTGGCCACCCTGCTGGAGGCGGCCATCCTGGCCGGGGCCGTGGCCCTCGTCCCGCC
>JBOGIE010000370.1:0-2487 GCA_050742435.1 Acidimicrobiales bacterium
CGGCTCGCGAATCCCAACCGAAGGCCAACGTCGGCCGTCAGAGGGCGCCTCGCACCCCCTCAAGCGCCCGTCCCAGCCCGTCATGCCCATGGCCGAAACCGCCACTTTGTGCCGGCTCACCTAGGCCAGGTCGGCCACTGCGGCGTCGATCAACACGTCGAGGGCGACGGGCTGGCAGCCGGGAGGGCCGGCGGGCCCGAAGCCGAAGCTCGTCATGGTGAACGACTCGCCGGCGCGATCCACATAGGCCCACAGCGAACACGTGCCCTCCGTCCCGCGAGGATGACCCCGGCCGAGTCCCGGCCCGTTCTCCGTCAACCACTCCCGTAGCCAGGCACGGGCGGCGCCGGGATCGGTCTCGGTCCCGCTCTCGAAATGGCCGGACGGCCCGTCCGCCGTGTTGACCAACCAGTAGACGGCGGCGTGGCCGCCTTCGTGCCAGCCGGGTGGACGCCACTCGCCGCGGGGGCCTGGGCGGGAGATGCCGCTGATCCCGCCGACGCGGGTCGCCTGGCCCAGCCGGCGGGTCATGTCCTCGACCGTCCGGGACACCGCGGCCCACAGCCCGGCGAAGCCCTCGGCCTCCGGATCGTTGCCGGTGATGATCCGGATTTTGCGCCCGACCATGGCCTGCTCGAGCGACGTGGCCAGCTCGGGGTCGTCGATCTCCAGGGTGAGCACCTTGTCCTGGACGCGCATGCGGATGCGGCGGGCGCCCGCCTCCTCCGGCGTCTCGTCCGACGTGCCGGCGGGGTCCAGCTCGCTGAGCTTCTCCTCGACCGTCTGGCGGTTGACGCCCAGCTGGGCCAGGACCTTGGCCGCCAGGCTGTTCTCCTCGGCCAGCAGGCCGAGCAGGTAGTGGTGCGATCCCACGGGGCTGCCGCCGGCCAGACGGCGGGCCTCCACCGCACCCATGGCCAGGGCCGGCGTCTCCCGAGGAGGCTCGAACAGGGTGGCCGGGAGCCCGCCCCGGGAGCGGCGGCGGCCGGTCGTGTAGCCGGAGAGCTGCTGGATGACGCCCTGGCGCACGGCGGACAGGTCGGCGCCCAGGTTGACCAGGACCTGGGCCCCGACGCCTTCGCCTTCGCGGATGAGCCCCATGAGGATGTGCTCGGTGCCGATGTAGTTGTGCCCGAGTTGCAGGGCCTCCCGCAGCGACAGCTCGAGGACCTTCTTGGCGCGGGGCGTGAACGGGATGTGCCCGCCCGCCAGGTTGCCGCCCCCCTCCCCGATGATCAGCTCGACCTTGGCCCGCACCGCCTGCAGGGAGATGCCGAGCTGGTCGAGGACCCGCGCCGCCACTCCTTCGCCCTCTGAGACCAGCCCCAGCAGGATGTGCTCGGTGCCGATCCAGTTGTGGCCCAGGAGACGGGCCTCCTCCTGGGCCAGCACCACCACCCGCCGGGCCCGGTCGGTGAAACGCTCGAACATGGGCTGAAGTGTCGCGCCCCTGTCAATAGCCTGCTTCGAACCCTGTTTGAGATATGGTGACCGCATGGGGGACGAGCTGGACTGGGAGCGGGCCCTGGAGGAGTGGAGCTCCGAGCCCGAGGGCACGTGGGTGACGCTGGCCGAGGCCGAGCGGCGGGCGGGGGTGTCGAACTCGGCCCTGCGCTCGTGGTACCGGAGCGGGCAGGTGCCGTCCCGCCTGGTCGACGGGCCCCACGGCCTGCAGCGCCTGGTGCCCCTGGACGTGGTGGTCCAGCGGGCGGCCCAGTCGCCCCGCATCCAGCGCCGCATCGCCGGGGCCATCGGGCTGGAGGCCGAGGTGGCTCTGCTCCGCTCTCAGGTCCAGGAGCTGGAGGCCCGGGTGCGCCGGCTGGAAGAAGGCCCCTGAGGACCGATCCTCACCTCAACCGAAGAGCCGCACCAGCCCCGCGCCGCTGACCCACCCACCGGTCAGGTCGACGAACGTCCCGCCCTGGTACTGGAGCAGGCGCACGTAGGGGTTGCACACCGCAGACAGCAGGGGAACCTGCTCACGGTCGCACGTGTAGGGATGGGCCATGTAGCCGGGACGGCCGGCCGACTGCCGCAGCGCTTGGGTCACCGCGGCGGGCGAGTCGGCACCGTCCAGGAGCAGGCGGTAGACGTTCATGGCCACCGCGAACCCGGCCTGGGACAGGGCGCTGGGCTCCGGCACCTCGGCCTCGCCCTTCCACGTGGCCACCTCGGACGAGGGATCGTCGAACGGCAGGTAGGCGCTGGCGAAGTAGGCGTTCTCGGCCGCCGGTCCCGCGGCGTCGACCACCGCCTGGGACGCGCAGGCGCTCGGGTAGAACATCCTGGCCCGCACGCCCAGTCCCCGGGCGGCCGACATGATCCGGGCGCAGCTCTGGGCGGGGAACAGGACCACGACCGCGTCCGGGTCGCCGGCCGAGACCGCCTTCACCGCCGGGGCCAGGTCGGCGGCGTCGGCGCGGGCGGCGACCGTCTTCACGTCGGTCACGCCCTTGGAGCGCAGGACGAGCTCGGCGGCGGCGATCA
>JBOGIE010000371.1:0-2455 GCA_050742435.1 Acidimicrobiales bacterium
CGAACCGGTCTGGATAGGTTGCGCTCATGGCCATCACCGCCCGGCGTCGAGTGACGAGGATCGCCGAGGATAGCCGCGAGGTCCGGTTCGACTCGCTGGCCGGCGAGGAGCCGCTGGAGATACGCGTAGGGGACGGTCGCTGGCCGTGACCATGCGCACGCCGGGGAACGACTTCGAGCTGGCCGCCGGCTTCCTGGTCAGCGAGGGCCTGATCGCCGGGGCCGCCGACGTGGCCCGCATCAGCTACTGCCCCGGCCCCGACGTCCAGGAGTACAACGTGCTCGACGTCACCCTCGCGCCCGGGGTGGCGCCGCCGCCGGAGCGGGCCGTCCGGCCGTTCGTCACCACGTCGGCGTGCGGGCTGTGCGGGAAGGCCGGCATCGACAGCGTGCGGTCCCGGTCGACCTTCGACGTGCGGGCCGACCCGTTGACCGTGCCCGCACGCGAGCTGGGGGAGTTGCCCGCCCGTCTCCGGGAGGCCCAGAAGGTGTTCGCCCGCACCGGCGGGCTCCACGCCGCCGGCCTGTTCGACGGGGAGGGGCGGCTGGTGTGCGTCCGGGAGGACGTCGGTCGCCACAACGCCTTCGACAAGGTCATCGGGTGGGCGGCCATGGAGCGCCGCCTGCCCCTGGCCGGCCACCTGATCCTGGCCTCGGGGCGGGCCAGCTTCGAGCTGGTCCAGAAGGCGCTCATGGCCGGCATCCCCATGGTGGCCGCGGTGTCGGCGCCGTCCAGCCTGGCCGCCGAGCTGGCCGAGGAGGCGGGTATGACCCTCGTGGGGTTCCTCCGCGGCGCCACCATGAACGTCTATGCCGGCGACCACCGGGTGGTCTGAACCGCCTACGCCGGACCGGTGACGGAGAACCGCGCCGGGCGCCGTCCACCGTCACCGGTTGCGGATGGGCAGCTCGACCGCGGCGTCGACCAGCTCCACCAGCAGCTCGGCCGGAGGGTCGCCCGGGCCCAGCACTTCGGCGTAGCGGGCCCGGCGCCCCGTCCCGCGCAGGAGACGGTGGCGGTCGGCCAGCAGGGTGCCGTGCTCGAACGACAGCCTGACGCCCGCGGCCCGGGGGAAGATGGCGCAGAAGTAGCCGGCCTGGGGGTGCCGGTAGCCGAGGCCGTGCCAGCCCTGGTACGCCGCCTCGACCGCGTCGGGGACCGAGGCCCGCACCAGCCGGCGCAGCCACAGGGCGGTGGCCACGACCGGGCGTTCGTGCTCGGCCAGCAGGTCGGCGGCGGCCAGGTCCGCGGGCCGGTTGACGTTGAAGGTGGCCGGGCCGAGGTCCACGGAGGCCGGGGCATCGGGGAGGAGCCGGCCGGCCGGCGAACCGGTCCCCAGCCCGAGCCCCGCCGCCCGGCCCAGCAGCTCGGGCACGCGGTACGCGGCCAAGAGCGGGTTCGGGCCGCGCTCGTCGACCGCGGCGGCCGCCTCGGCACCCGGCTCGTCGACGAGAGTGAGCAAACGGCGCAGGTCGTCGGTTTGGAGGAAGGGCAGGTCGGTGGCCAGCACCACGGCGACGTCGCACCCGGGCGAGGACCTGACCCCGGTGAGCACGGCCGGCACCGGACCGCCCCCCGGCTCGGGCTCCAGCACGAAGGCAACACCTTCCACCGCAGTGGGGCGGGGCGGGCCGACGACCACCAGCCGGTCGCACACCGGTCGGGCCGCGCCCAGCACCCGGTCGAGGAGGGTCACGCCGCCCACGCGCACCGACGCCTTGTCGACGCCTCCCATGCGCCGCGCCTCCCCTCCGGCCAGGACCACACCGGCGAGCATCTCGGCGTGGAAGCCCTAGGAGGCGACGGTGGTGGTCGTCCGGGCCGCGCCGGCGCGCAGCGGGGGGACCGTCCGGGGCGCCGGGGTCTGGACGCAGCCGGCGTCGCGGCCGATGAGCCGCCACGCCTGGATGTCGCCCACGCCGTACTCGGTACGGGTCAGCGTCTGGTCGAGCAGGGCCTCGTGCATGATCGAGTTCCTGCTCTCCACGTGGCCGAGGCCGAAGACATGGCCCAGCTCGTGGAGGATGACCCGGCCCCAGGAGATGCCCTCGCCGAAGCCGGCCGGGATGGGCGTCTCCCGCGAGGCGTCGATACGGGCGTCGGCGTTGAGGTCGAGCATCCCGGTGACGATCGCCCCTTCCACGACGTGGCCGTTCCCCCGCCCGGCGATGACGACGTCGTCGCGGCCCTGGCTGCCCAGGCGGGACCAGCTGACCACGATGGGCGCCCAGCGCTCGCCGTACAGCCCCGGGTTGTAGGCCTGGCGCCCGAAGTCGAAGCGGTCGGCGTCGGTGAGCCCGTCGTCCACGAAGGTGTAGCCCGCGGCCCCGGCGATCATGCCGAAGGCCCGGCGCACGTCGTCCACGCCACCCGGGGGCGCGTTGGCCGGGTTCACGACGTAGTGGATGGGCTCGCACGGGTTGAACCGGACGGGGTGGCACCCGTCCGGGCCGGT
>JBOGIE010000372.1:0-2426 GCA_050742435.1 Acidimicrobiales bacterium
CCGCCGCTGCGCCGCCAGGGAGGGCGCCCTTGACAGCCGCATAAGCTCGACTCAACCCCACCACACTCCGCTCGTGACCTGCGGGGTTTCAGTGATCGAGGGTGCGGGATTTCGGTGATCCGCAGCACCCCACTCGCCCAGCCAGGCGCTCATCAGCCCCAGCTCGAAGCGCTGGGTGATCAGGACCTCCCGGGCGAAGGTGCGGACCAGCGGCTCGGCAGCCCGCTGCACGGCGAGATTGGCCATCTCCACCGCCTGATCGTGGTGGGCGGTCATGTCCTGCAGGAACCCCACCTCGGGTGAGGACCGCCCGGGCGGCCGGTCCCCTCCGATCATGTAGCCCACTGCACCGGCCAAGAACAGCAGGGCCAGCACCAGGCCCACCGCCTGGGCCGGGCTCGGAGGGTCGATCCGGAACCTGCCGGCGCTCTCGGTGTCGGCAGTGGCCCCCTCGACGGGCGGGTCGTTCATGCCAGCACCGCCTCCACCGCAGCCTGCAGCTCCGTTTCGCTGACGACATTGTCAAAGCGCTGGGCGATGACGCCGTCGCGACCGATCACGAAGACCCAGGGCTCGTGAATGTCGCCACTGGGGTCCCGGAAGATCCACTCGGCCGCGGCCCGGTTGACGGTCTGGGCCTCGAAGTCCCGCCACACCTCCAGGTGCAGGAAGTGCATGCGCTCCCCGTAGCGGTCGGCCAAGGCCTGGACCCAGTCGGTGATGGGGCCACAGAAACGGCTCTGGCAGTACACCGGCGTGGAGATGACCACCATCGTCGGGCGCCCGGAGGCGATCGCGGCGGCCACCGTTCGGGTGTGCAGCGCGGGATCGGGAACCCGGCCATCGGGCTCCGCTCGGGAGTCGATGGCCTTGACGGGGGCGCCCTCGGCTCCGGGCAGGAGGTTCTCCGTCCGCGGGGCGGCCTCGCCGGGCAGGGGTACCACGGGACGCTCCAGGACCTCGAAGTCCGCCTTCACCGACAGCGCCTTGGTGCCGACCCGACCGGTCACGGTGAGTTCCCACACGCCGGGCGCGTCGAAGCGCACCGCGTCGGCGGCGTACACGCCGATGCCTTCGGAGCCCTCGAGCACCCGCGCTGGGCCGGACTCACCCGAGAGACGCTGGCCGGGGATGGGCCGGAAGGCGGCGCCGGCCTGCGGGCCCGCCCGGGGCCGGTCCAGGGGCCTGTCCTTGGTGCCCCGATAGGCGAAGGCGAAGTCCATGGAGCCGAAGCCGACGATCCTGGCCCCGCCGTCGACCAACACTCCGGCGATCACCCGCTGGTCGCGCCCGACCGACAGGTCGTAGCTGGCCACCTGCGCGCTGAACGTCCCGCTGCCGCCGCTCGAGGACGAGCCACAGCCGCCCAGCAGCATGGCGGCGCTTACGGTGGCGGCGAACAGGCGTCGAGCGGTCATGGGCAGCTCCCTCTCATCCCTGGCACGGGCCCGGATCGCCGCCGCCGGCGGCGGCCATGGCCCTGCCCGTGACAACGGCCAGCGTGTCGAGATCCCCGGCCAAGGTGGGCGAGGCCTTCTCTAGCCCGCTCTCCACCCGCTCCTTTGCCTCGAGCAGGCGGGCTACGGCAGCGCGGTCGCGCTCCTGGGCGAGGGCGGCCAGCTCATGGAGGGCCTGATGCGAACGGTCGAAGAACGCCGCCTTGGCCCCGGCTGGATCGCCGTGGCGGGCCGCTTCGGCAGCCCGGCACACGCCGTCGCGGGCCGGACCGAACGACGGCTCACGCGCTGGTTGGGACACACCATCGCCCCTTCCGCCCACGGCGCTGATGGCGGCGGCCACCGCGATGATGACGAGGACGCCCCCGAGCAGCAGGCCCAATGGCCGACGGCCTCCCAGGCTCTGGGGCCTCATGAGCCCACGGCCCTGGGCACGAGGCCACGGTCCCCGGTTCGCAGGCGCAGGAGCATCCAGGCGCCAAAGGCCACCAGGGCCAGGCAGACGAACTGGGCGGTCGTGAGCCCGAGAAGCCGGCGGTCGTAGGCCCGGAGGAAGTCGGTCAGGAACCGCTGCACCCCGTACCACAGGGCGGCGGCGGCCAGCACCGTGCCGGCGGGCTGGGGCCGGCGGCGAAGCGCGGCCAGCACGGCGATGAGCACCAGCACGCCCAGCGCCTCGTAGAGCGCGGTGCTGTGCACGGCGGTGCCCTCTGCCAGCGGACCCTCGATCGTCCGTCCTCCCAGGTAGCGGATGCCGAGCGGGAAGCTGGTCCGCTCTCCCAGGTGCTCGCCGACGGCGAAGCACCCGACACGACCGGCGACAAGGCCGGCCGCCAACGCCAAGGCGATGCCGTCGGCGACCAAGAGGCCGGGTAGGTCGGGATGGGCCCGCAGCCACCGCCACAGCACGAGTGCGCCGGCCACCAACCCGCCGAAGAACTGCAGGCCCCCGTCCCATACGGCGACGGC
>JBOGIE010000373.1:0-2411 GCA_050742435.1 Acidimicrobiales bacterium
TCCCCGACCTGTTCACCAGCGGCGACGAGGTCCCCCCCGAGCTGCGCCGGCACTTCCGCTACCCCGAGGACCTGTTCCGGGCGCAGACCAGCATGTGGGGCCGGTACCACATCAACGGGGCTGACGACTTCTACAACCAGGTCGACGCCTGGAACGTCTCCCAGGACCCGGGATCGGGAACCGCCACCGAGGTCACCCAGCAGATCGATCCTCAGACCGGCCAGCCCCTGGGCCCCGCCCGGGAGAGCCGGATCGATCCCTACTACCTGCTGATGCGGCTGCCGGGGGAGGACCGGCTGGAGTTCGTCATGCTCCGGCCCTTCGTGCCCGTCTCCGAGGACGACAGCCGCAAGGAGCTCACGGCCTTCATGGTGGCCAAGAGCGATCCCGAGACCTACGGGAAGCTGGAGACCTTCGTCATGCCGCGGGGGAACCTGCCTGACGGGCCGGCCATCGTCGGCGCCAACATGCAGCAGAACGAAGAGGTCTCCAGTCTGCAGACCCTGCTAGGCGAGAGCGGGTCGGACGTGATCTTCGGGAACCTGGTGCTGATCCCCATCGACCAGACGCTGCTGTACGTGCGACCGTTCTACGTCCAGGCCAGATCCACCCAGATCCCCGAGCTGCGCAAGGTGATCGTCTCCTTCGGGGGCACGGTGGTGATGAAGGACACCCTGCAGGAGGCGTTGACCGAGGTGTTCGGGTCCGCGCCCGAGACCCGGGAGGAGGCTCCCGAAGGCGGCGGGGCTCCCCTCGAGCCGGCCCCAGGGGGCGACGGGGAGGTGGCTGGCCTGCTGGCCCAGGCCCAGTCGGCGTTCGAGGCCGCCCAGGCGGCCCTCACCGCCGGCGATCTCTCCACCTACCAGCAGAAGGTCGACGAGGCCCGGGAACTGGTGGCCCGGGCCCGGGGCGCGTCGGGCGGGACCGGAACGACCACGACCACCATCCCCCCGGCGTCGGCCTGAGGCGGAGCGCCATCCCTGTTCGGACCGCCCGCCGGCCCTGTGCCGGCAGACGGCAAAAGGGCGGCCCTTGTGACCGATCCGTGGGCGCCTGAGTAGCCCATCCGCGGCCGCACGCCGCCTCCTGCCTACGTTTCCGGCTGTTCGAGGGCTGGATTCGCAGGGAGGAGACACGGCGTGCGATCGACAAGGCTATGGGCTCGCCTCCTGGGGCTGGTGAAGGCAGTCGTCGAAGGCGTCGAGTTCGACGAGGACGACGAGTGCGTCGTGGTGGCGGTTCGTCCCCCCAAGGCCACCAAGCGGCGCTGGGGGGAGTGCGGGAAGCGCTCACCGGGCTAGGCCACGGTGAGGGCCGCCGGAGGTGGCGGACGCTGGACCTGGGCACGATCAAGGCCTTCCTCGAGGCGGACTCGCCCCGGGTCCGCTGTGCCGACCACGGCGTGGTCGTGGCCCAGGTGCCCTGGGCCCGACACGGGGCCGGCCACACCTAGCCTTCGACGACACCTGCTCGTGGCTGGTGACCCACTGCTCGAAGTCGGCGGTGCGAGAGCTGCTGCGGGTGGCGTGGCGCACGGTGGGCTCGATCGTCACCCCGGTGGTGGCCGACGCCGAGGCGCCCACCGACCGCTTCGCCGGCCTCCGCCGGATCGGCATCGATGAGATCTCCTACAAGCGGGGCCACCGCTACCTCACCGTGGTGGTCGACCACGACACCGGGGTGTCGCTGTGGGCCCATCCCGGTCGGGACCAGAAGACCCTGTCGAAGTTCTTCCACCGCCTCGGCGACGAGCGCTGCGCGGCGATCACCCTGGTCAGCGCCTCAGCGGCCGAGTGGATCGCCACCGTGGTCGGGGCCCGGTGCAAGAACGCCGAGCTGTGCCTGGATCCGTTCCACATCGTGGCCTGGGCGACCAAGGCCCTCGACGAGGTCCGTCGGGAGGTGTGGAACGCCGCTCCCAAGCAGGGCCACCACGCCCTGGCCAAGGAGCTGAAGAACGCCCGCTACGCCCTGTGGAAGAACCCCGGGGACCTCACCGCCCGCCAGGAGGCGAAGCTGGCCTCCATCGCCCAGACCAACCAGGGCTGTACCGGGCCTACCTGCTCAAAGAGCAGCTCCGGCAGGTGTTCGCCCTCAAGGGCGACGACGGCATCGCCCTGCTCGATCGGTGGCTGAAGTGGGCACGGCGATGTCGTATCCCCGCCTTCGTCAAGCTCGCCAAGGCGATCACCGAGCACCGGGCCGGCATCGAGGCCGCCCTCACCCACGGACTGTCGAACGCTCGGGTTGAGAGCGTCAACACCAAGCTTCGCCTGCTCACTCGCATCGCCTTCGGGTTCCGTTCACCCGACGCCCTCGTGGCCCTGGCCATGCTCGACCTCGGCGGCCTGTGCCCGCCGCTGCCCGGTCGAGCCGCCGCCTGATGCGCCCACGGATAGGGCACAAGAGCC
>JBOGIE010000374.1:0-2374 GCA_050742435.1 Acidimicrobiales bacterium
ATCGGCCGGCCCGGGGTGGACAGCAGGACCACCCGCTTGACCTTGTCGTCGGTGGCCGCCACCCGCATGGCGATCAGCCCGCCGACGTCGTGGCCGACGATGGCCAGGTTGGACGCGTCGATCCCGCGGCGCTGGGAGAGGAACAGCAGGGCCTCGTGGGCGTCGGTGACCATGTCCTCGAACACCAGCTCCTGGCCCGGCTCCAGCTTGCTGGTGCCCATGCTCCGCCGGTCGTACCGGAAGGCGGCCAGGCCGGCCGCGGTGATGGCCTTGCTCAGGTCCTGGTAGATGGGGTCGGCGGGGACCACGTCGATGTAGCCGTTGCGGTCGTTACGGGCGATCGACGGCACGATGAGCACCGCGCCCACCGGCCCGTTGCCGGCGGTGTCGGGCATGGCCAGGGTGCCGCCCATGCGGAGCTTGGCCGCACCGTCGAACTGGAGGACGACCTCGCCCCGCCCGAGGCCGAGGTCCTCACCGTCCCCCGCCGAGCCACCGCCGCCGGAACACGCCGCCGCCAGCAGGCCGACGAGGAGCACCAGGGCCGTCCACGACCGGCTGCACAGGTTGCGCATACCGCGAAATCTACTGTTCCGTCGCCGCCAAAGAAGGGGTGGTGGTCGCGAAAGACTGGCTCGATGGCCGAGATCACCACGCTCGCCGAGGCGGTGGCCGAGCTGGTGGGCGACGGCGACCTGGTGGCCCTCGAAGGCTTCACCCACCTGATCCCGTTCGCCGCCGGCCACGAGATCATCCGCCAGGGCCGGCGCCGGCTGACCCTGGCCCGCCTGACCCCCGACGTGGTCTACGACCAGCTCATCGGCATGGGCTGCGCCGAGCGGCTGATCTTCTCCTGGGGCGGCAATCCGGGGGTGGGCTCCCTCCACCGGCTGCGGGACGCGGTCGAGCACGGCTGGCCCGCGCCGCTGGCCCTCGAGGAGCACAGCCACGCGGGGATGGCCAACCGGTACGTGGCCGGGGCGTCGGGCCTCCCCATGGCCGTCCTCCGGGGCTATCGCGGGACCGACCTGGGCCGGGTCACCCGGACCGTCGCCACCGTGACCTGCCCGTTCACCGGCGAGGAGCTGACCGCGGTCCCGGCCCTCAACCCGGACGTCACCGTCATCCACGCCCAGCAGGCCGACCGCCAGGGCAACGTCATGCTCTGGGGCATCACCGGGGTCCAGCGCGAGGCGGTGCTGGCCGCCCGCCGGTCGCTGGTCACCGTCGAGGAGGTGGTCGACCGGCTGGAGCCCCGACCGGGGTCGTTCGTGATCCCCGCATGGGTGGTCACCGCCGTCGCTCCCGTCCCGGGTGGCGCCCACCCCTCCTACGCCTCGGGCTACAGCCGGCGGGACAACGCCTTCTACCGGGAATGGGACGCCATCAGCCGCGACCGCGACCGGTTCACGGCCTGGATGCAGGGGCACGTCCTTGGCTGAGGCCGGTTACACGTCGGACGAGATGATGACGGTGGCCGCGTCCCGCCGGCTGGGCGACGGCGACGTGTGCCTGGTCGGCATCGGCCTGCCCAGCCTGGCCGCCAACCTGGCCCGGCGCCTGCACGCCCCGGGCTGCGTGCTGATCTACGAGTCGGGCACCATCGGCTCCAAGCCACGGGTGCCGCCGCTGTCCATCGGCGACGGTGAGCTGGCCGACACCGCCGATACCGTCGTGTCCGTTCCCGAGATCTTCAACTACTGGCTCCAGGCCGGGCGCGTCGACGTCGGGTTCCTCGGCGCGGCCCAGATCGACCGCCACGCGTCCCTGAACACGACCGTGATCGGCTCGTACGACGCCCCCAAGGTCCGCCTGCCCGGTGCGGGGGGCGCGCCCGAGATCGCCTCCTCCGCCGGCCGGGTCATCGTCGTCCTCCGCCACACCCGCCGGGCCTTCGTCGACCGGCTCGACTTCTGCACCTCCGTCCCCGGTTCCGGCCCGACCGTGGTGATCACCGACCTGGGCGTGCTGGAACGGGGTGCGGGCGACGGGGAGCTGTTCCTCACCGGCGTGCACCCGGACGTGGCGGTGGATGACGTGCGAGCGGCCACCGGCTGGGACCTGCGGGTCGCGGGATCGGTGGCGGTGACGCCGGCGCCCACCGTGGAGGAGCTGGCCGCGCTGCGGGCCATGGTCGCGGGCATGGCCGGATGACCGTCCCGTCGTTCACCTACGAGGGCGTGCCCCTCCGGGTGGTGTTCGGGACCGGCGCCCGCCACCGCCTGGCCGAGGAGCTCGACCGCCTCGGCCTGTCGCAGGTGGTCCTCATCGCCTCCGGGTCGTCCCGCGTCGAGGCCGACGCCCTGGCCGGCGTGCTCGACCACCGCCTGACGTGGCGGGTCGACGGCGTGCGCCAGCACGTCCCGGCCGAGCT
>JBOGIE010000375.1:0-2295 GCA_050742435.1 Acidimicrobiales bacterium
CAACCAGCAGGGCCGGGCACTCATCGGCGATCCCCGTAACGACGTCCACTTCATCGTCAGCCAGCTGCACCTGGCCTTCCTGCGCTTCCACAACTCGGTCGTCGACCACCTCCGCTTCCAAGTCACATCCGGGCAGCTGTTCGACGAGGCCCGGCGCATGGTCACCTGGCACTACCAATGGGTGGTCATCCACGACTTCCTCGCCCGGCTGGTCGGGCCCGACGTGCTGGACGACGTGCTCGTCACCAGCCGCACCGGCCGGGCCCGGGCCGAGCTGTCGTACTTCACCTGGCGCAACCGGCCCTTCGTGCCCGTCGAGTTCTCGGCCGCCGCCTACCGCTTCGGCCACAGCATGGTCCGGGCCGAGTACCGCATCAACGACACGCTCGAGGTCCTGCCCATCCTCACCGACATCCGGGTGGCCAACCCCCTCCAGCACTTCGGGGGCTTCCGCTGGCTCCCCAAGGGGTGGACGGTGCAGTGGAAGCACCTCTTCCCGCTGGACGACGCCACCGCCCACCAGCCCAGCCGCCGCATCGACACGCACCTGGCCGAGCCCATGCGGAAGCTGCCCCCGGCCATCGATCCCCAGCGCCGGTCGTTGGGCATGCTCAACATGCTGCGGGGGCGGGCCCTCCAGCTCCCGTCCGGCCAGGCGGTGGCCGCGGCCATGGGGACGTCCGTCGACAACGACGACCTGGGCCTCCAGGGCGAGACGCCGCTGTGGTTCTACCTGCTGCGGGAATCCGAGGTGCTGGCCGAGGGACGCCGGCTCGGGCCCACCGCCGGGCGGATCGTGGCCGAGGTGCTCGTGGGCCTGCTCAAGGGCGACCCGTCGTCGTTCCTGCGCCAGCAGCCGGCGTGGAAGCCCGAGCTGCCGGCAGCCGAGGAGGGCCGGTTCACCATGCTCGACCTGCTGCGGTTCGCCGGTGTCGCCTAGGCGCACGCGGCCGGCCGGGTTCGTCCTGGCCGTGGTCGGCGCCCTGGTGCTCCTGGGCGGGGCGCCGGCCTGGGCCGCGCCCGAGCTGCGGCTGGAGCCGGCCACCGGTCAGCCGGGTGACTCCTTCACCGTCACCGGCACCGGCTTCGAGCCCGGACCGGTCGACATCCACTGGGACAGCGAATCCGGCCCGCACCTGACCACGACCGTCGGCCCCGAGTTCACGGTCACGGTCGTCGTCCCCGCCGACGCCCAACCGAACTCCTATCCGGTCGTGGCCGTGGTCCGCAACGGCAGTTCCCTGTCGACGTCGACCGCGTCCTTCCAGGTCGGTCCGGTCGCCGAACCGGACGAGCCGGAGGAGCCGGAGGAGCCGGGGAGCACGACCACCGTCGCCGAGTCGCCCCCCGTCACGGATCCGCCGCCTGCGGGCCGGGGCGCATCGGCGGGGGACGCATCGCGCAACGCCCTGGGCGTCACCGGCGGGGTCGATCCCGACATGGCCGGCACGACGAATGGGGGCACGGCCGGGCAGTCGACAGTGGGGTCGGGCCCCGATTCGGACGGCGCGACCCCGGGTGCGGCGGCGGAGGGCGCGGAGGGCGAGCCCGGGTCGACCACGACAACGGCGGCGCCTCCGGCGGGCGGCCCACCGGAGCCGGGCCCTGGTTCTCTCCCGTCCTCGGGCGCTCCCGGCTCGGCACCGGGCGGCGATGCGGAGGAGGCCGAAGGAGCTGCGCTGGCCCCCCGGCCCACCAGCCAGTCCTCCGGGGCCGTCCAGTCGCCCGTGCTCCTCGTCCTCGGCCTCGGAATGGTGTTCGGCGGCGGTGTGGTGCTGGCCGTGCGCAACCGTCACCGGACCGGCGCCTAACGCTCCCGTTCGGATCGCCGACCTCGTCTGTCCCGTGATCCGGTCACTGCTCCGGTCGTTCACGTTCCTGGGCCTGATCGAGAGCCTCCTCGCCCTGTTCGCGTGTGGGCCGGCCGGATGGCACAAGCCCTGTTGCCAGGGCTCTGGCCGTGGCTACGGTTGTGGAGCAGGAGCGCAAGCGACTGAGGGGAGCTGAGCATGCGCATCCTCGCCGTGCTGGTGGTCGTCATGGTGATCGGGACGGTGTACCTGGCCCTCACCCGGCCGTGTTACAGCCGAGCCCATCGCCACCGCCACTGGCGCCACTCGCGCCGGCACATCTAACGCCTCCTCCTTCGCCAGGACCCCGGAGCGGCGACGACCGTCGTGCCGTCCGGCCACATCACCGCCTCCCATTCGCCGGCCATGCGGGCCTCGTGCAGGCCCTCGTGGCCGGCCTTCTTCTCACAGCTGAACCGGCCTCCCGGCCGCACGAGCACGGTGG
>JBOGIE010000376.1:0-2283 GCA_050742435.1 Acidimicrobiales bacterium
GGGTACTACCTGTCGTGAGCGCCCGCCCGCTGCTCATCGTCAACGCCGACGACTACGGCCTCACCGAGGGCATCTCCCGCGGCATCCTCCACGCCCACCGCGAGGGCATCGTCACCAGCACGTCGGTGATCGCCATCGGCCCGGCCTACCCCAAGGTCGCCTCGTGGCTGGCCGACGAGGACAAGCTCGGCATCGGCGTCCACCTGGCCGCGGTGGGGGAGGACCCGCCGCTGCTCACCGCCCGGGAGATCCCGACGCTGGTCGGCAAGCGGGGCCACTTGTGCGAGACGTACAACGCCTTCGTGGCCCGGGCCCTCATGGGGCGCATCAACTTCGACGAGCTGCGCCTCGAGTTCACCGCCCAGCTGGAGGCGGTCCAGGAGCTGGGCGTGCCCCTCACCCACCTCGACGCCCACCAGCACCTGCAGCTGTGGCCGTCGGTGTGCTCTGTGGTGATCAACCTGGCCACCCGCTTCGGCATCCCCGCGGTCCGCGTGCCCCATTTCCGGGCCCGGAACCCCGTGGCCATCGGCGTCACCGTGCTGGCTGCCCGCCTGGCCCGCCGGGCCGAGCGGGCCGGCCTCCGCTACCCGGGCGACGCGGTGGGGATCGAGTGTGCCGGCCACCTCGACGAGACGCTCCTGCCCACCGTGCTGGCCCGTCTGGCCGCCCACGGCCGGCCCGCGGTGGAGCTCACCGTGCACCCCGGCGAGGGCGACGACGCCGACCGCTCGCGCTACCGGTGGGGCTACCGGTGGGAGGACGAGCTCGCCGCCCTGGTCGGCCCGGTCGCCCGGGAGGCGGTCGCCGCCGCCGGCTTCACCCTGGGCACCTACGCCGACCTCCCCCCTCCTGCGAACCGGTGACATCCGGTGCGCCATACGACTCCGAATGGCACCGGTCCGGGTGGGGGCGCCGGTGACCTACGGGCGGACGGCGCCCGGCGGGCCCACCCGGCGCCTGCTGTCGCTGTACTCCGAAGCCCCCCTGCCGGTGCGGGCCCACGTACGGATCCGGTGGGCGACGTGCCCCTTCCGCGCCGTGGCCGCCGAGCTGCCCGGGGCGGGCGCGGTGCTCGAGGTGGGCTGCGGCCACGGCCTTCTCTCGCTAGCCCTGGCCCTCGACAACCCCGAGCTGCGGGTCACGGGGGTCGACGTGGACGAGCACAAGCTCGACGCCGCCCGGGCCGCGGCGGCGCGTGCCGACCTGCCGGCCGGGTTCGAGGCGGTGGAGGGGGCAGCGCTGCCGGACGGCCCGTGGGACGGGATCGCCATCGTCGACGTCCTGTACCTGCTGGATGCCGATGACCAGCGCGCCCTGCTGCGGTCGTGCGCGGAACGGCTGCCGCCCGGGGGTGTGCTGGCGGTGAAGGAGATGGCGCCCGTGCCCCGCTGGAAGGCGACGTGGAACCTCCTCCAGGAGACGGCGTCGGTCAAGATCCTCGGCATCACCGAGGGCGAGCAGCTGACCTTCCTCCCGCCGGCCGAGCTGGCCGGCGCCATGGCCGCCGGCGGCCTGTCGGTGCGTGACCGCCCCCTGCACCGGGGTTACCCGCACCCGCACCACCTCCTGGTGGGCCGCAAGCCGGGATGAGGGCGCCGGCCGCTCTGGGTCGCGGGCTGGTCGTCCTGCCCGGCGCCGACGTGCCCACCGGCTGGGACGACGTGCCCCGAGTCCGGGTGGAGGGCGAGGATGTGGTGGGCCCGCTGCACGAGGCGTGGTCACAGCGGCGGCCGGTGGTGGTCGAGCTGGCCGTCGACCCGGCCGAGCTCAAGCAGCCGCAGACCGACAGCCGGCCGCCCTACCAGCTCGGGCCGGGCTTCGAGTTCGGGCGGGAGCGGCTGCACTTCCTGGTCTGGGCCAACACCTACGACTGCCGGTCGGGGGAGCCGGTGTGGTGGCACGGCGTGCGGGCCGGCCGCCTCGGGGCCCCTGAGGGGAATGTGGAAGTGGGCGGCCCGGCCGACGTGGTGCTGCCCGACGGCACCCCTGCGTGGTGCGACGGCGGGCCTCGCCAGGCCCTGCCCGGGCTCCAGCGCGCCGTGGTCCACCGCGACTCCATCGACGCCGGCCGCCTCACCGTCGGCCGTGACGCGCCGCCGGCCGCCGCCCTCGCCCCCGACCAGCTGGCCGCCGTCTCCCACCAGGGCGGGCCGGCCCGCATCATCGCCCCCGCCGGCTCCGGCAAGACGCGGGTGCTCACCGAGCGGCTGCGCCACCTGCTCGCCGACCGCAACCACGAGCCCGAGCTCCTCACTGCGGTGGCCTACAACGTGAAGGCCG
>JBOGIE010000377.1:0-2256 GCA_050742435.1 Acidimicrobiales bacterium
TGTTGGCCAACAGGCCGAAGAAGGCGGTGAAGGCCTCGCCCTGGCGCAGCCAGCCCCGTCCCCAGCGCAGCACGCCCAGGAGCACGGCCACGGTGTAGACCCCGATGGCCGTGGCCAGGGTGCGGGGCTCGGCCCGGTAGGGATAGACCAGCTCCAGCCACACGAAGGCGCTCAGACCGGCCACCGCCGGCCAGCGCCCGAAGCGGTAGGGGGCGAGCCGGCGGTCGGGCCCGGCCAGGCGCTCCACCAGAGCGGCCAGGGTGTCGAAGGGATTGACCACCCGCCACAGGTCCCCGACCAGGGCGCTGATCAGGGTAACCCCCACCCAGAAGACGACGTAGACGAACACCGGCGCGATGTTCTCGACGGTGTCGGGGTCGCCGAAGGCGCCGGCGATGAACAGCAGCACGAACAGGCCGAGGGCGATCAGGCGCCCGGCCAGGGCCAGGGCCTGCGCCAGCGGGCCCGGCTCCAGCACCACCCTCCCGATACCCCGTCCCTCCAGGCGGGCCGAGCGCCAGAACACGGCCAGGCCGGCGAAGGAGATCAGCAGGGCGGCGGCGGCCCCGTAGGTGAACATCCACAAGGGCAGGGGCAGGTCCGTGCGCGAGCCGAGCCCGTGGGCGCCGGCCGGCTGGGCGAGGGCCAGCGACAACCCTGCGCCGCCGGCCAACGCGCCCGTGCAGCGCCGGAGCACCCTCAGGACCGGACCTCCAGGGTGAACAGCAGCCGGCGGGAGCGCTCGAACTCGACCTCGAAGACGCCGGGGATGTTGGCCACGAAGCCGACCTCGGCGGTGGCCCCGGCCGCCACCGGGGCGGTCTTGTCGTAGCCGTGGACGTGGATCTCGTCGGCGACGTCGCTCGTCACCCGCACGGTGACCATCTCGTTGCGCTCGACCCGCTGGCGCGACGGGCCTTGGACCTGGCCTCCCCGCACGGTGACCGAGATCACCTGCCCGGCCGCCGTGGTCGTCGTGGCGATAGGTGCGGTGGTCGTTGGCCCCGGCGCTGGGCTCGTCGGCCCGACCGCGGCCGTGGTCTGCGTCGTTGGTGTCTGGCTCGCGGGCTCCTCGTCGTCGCCGCAGGAGGACACGACGGCGGCGAGGGGCACCAGGAGGACGAGCAGGCGTGGGCGCCAGGCGGCGGTCAATGGGTCTCTCCCGAAGTAGCCGGAGGCAGGGTTACCACCGGGCGATCAGCGTCACGGTATCCAGGTCGGCGTGCTCCACCGGGCGCCGGAACCATCACACAGGGCGGGCGGCCCAGTGCACCGAAGGCTCGGATCGCCTTCATCGGCCCACGATGAGTCCGATGACGGTCACGCCGTTGAACGCCATGTGGGCGGCGATGCTGGCGCCCAGACGCCCGGTCCGAATCGCCAGGACGGCGAGGACGACGCCGAAGACGAACAGGCCGGGAAACTGCACCAGCTGGAAATGCGAGATGCCGAAGACCGCCGAGGTACCCGTCACCGCCCAGAACGACCCGAAGCGGCGCGCCGCCGCCCGCAGCATCAGCCCGCGGTAGAACAGCTCCTCGGCCAGAGGGGCGGCGAAGGTGACGACCAGAGCGACGACGACCAGTGCCACCCCGTCCACCCGCTCGGTCAGCTCCCGGGCTGGGCGCGACACGTCGAGATCGCCGCTGAGCCGCTGGATCACCAGGTACAGCGCCGGAAGGACCGCCAGCTGACAGGCGGCGCCCACCGCCAGTCCGGCGGCGTCGAGGCGTCGGGCCTCCAGGCCGAAGTCGGCCGCCAGGCTGGCCTGTCCCTTGCGCCGGCTGGCCAGGAGCGGGACGCCGACGAAGCCCAGCCACAGGCCCAACCAGCCCGCGGCCATCGTCCCCAGCGACTGCTCCTCTGACCCGGCCAGGGCCATCCACACACCCACGGTGACGCTGGCGGCCAGGAATCCGGCGACCACCCCAACCGCGGCATCGCCGAGACCCCAGCGTGGCGTCTCGATAGCGGGTCCAGGCGATGCCGGCGGGCCGGCGCTGGGAGGGTGATCGGCCGTGGCCGGGCCTTCGCCTCGAGTCATGGGCTCTGTCGCCCGGGGGCGAGTGCGGGGTTCACGGTGGACGGGGACGGAGGAATACAATGACAAGAGAATAGCTGTTCAGTTATAAGGGAGACCGTTGTGGACAAGAAGGTGGTGGGCCTCGATGCCTGCGCCGTGCGCGCCGTCGATCCCGAGCGGGTTGGGGCCGCACGCGAGCGTCTGCTGCCCTCCGAGGAGGCCCATCGGCTCTC
>JBOGIE010000378.1:0-2228 GCA_050742435.1 Acidimicrobiales bacterium
GCCGCTCAGCGCGTGACGGGCACTGACCTGACCCTGGTCGCCGTCACCGACGAGGGGCTCGGCAACACATCATGGGTCCTGGACCTCGATGGCCAGGCTGTCGTCATCGACCCCGAGCGCGACCCGTTGCCGTACCAGACCGTCGCTGAGCACCTCCGCGCCGACATCGCCTACGCGGCCGACACCCACCTCCATGCCGACTTCGTCACCGGCAGTCCAGAGCTGGCCGCCGGTGGAGCACGCGCCCTGGCCTCTGCGGCCGGTCGGGTGCAGTGGGACCACCACGGGCTGAAGTCGGGCGATGAGGTTTCCGTGGGCATTTGGCGGCTCCGGGCCCTGGCGACGCCTGGTCACACCCCGGAGCACCTCGCGCTCCTCCTCGTCGGCCCTACGGGACCACGGGCCGTTTTCACCGGAGGATCGCTGCTGGTAGGAGCTGTGGCCCGGACCGACCTCATCGACCCGGCCGACACCGAGGGCCTCGCCCGAGTGCTGTGGCGCTCCATTCACCAGGAGATCCTCTCCCTGCCCGACGATGTTCTGGTCCTGCCGACCCATGGGGCCGGTTCGTTCTGCACGGCTGCCGCCGGCGCCCGGCGATGGAGCACCGTGGGCGACGAACGGCGGATGAACCCGCTCCTCACCCAACCCGACGAGGACGCCTTCGTGCACCAGCTGCTCGACTCGCTCGGCAGCTTTCCCCCTTACTTCCTGCGCCTGCGGGAAGTGAACCGGCTCGGCCCGGCGGTGCTGGGCGCGCTCCCGTTACTGCGCCAACTCAGCGTGGAGGACGTCGCCGCGGCGCGCGGCGCCGGTGCCATCGTCGTCGACGTTCGCTCCTTCGCCGACTTCTCTGCCGGCCACGTCGCCGGCTCCCTGGCCAACACGCTGCGGCCGCAGTTCGGGTCTTGGCTGGGGTGGATGGTGCACGAGGCGGCCACGCCCTTGGTGTTCGTGACCGACGACCACACCGACCGGCGCGAGATCGTGCGGCAGTGCATGAACATCGGCTACGAGAACGTTGTCGGGGAGCTGGCGGGAGGGATAGCCGCCTGGGCGGCTGCAGGCGGCGACGTGGCCTCGAACCCGGTCCTCGACCCGGGCGAGCTGGGAGACCGCGCCGTGCTGGACATTCGCCTGCGCAGTGAGTTCGCCAGCGGTCACGTCCCGGCGGCCGCACACGTCGAACTGGGCGACCTTCCTCACGCGGTGCCCGACGTGCCTGAAGGACCTCTGGTGGTCATGTGCGGCCACGGCGAGCGCGCGGCCACGGCCGCCAGCATCCTCGAAGCCTCCGGACGGACAGATGTCGCCGTCCTGGCCGGCGGGCCCGGAGACTGGGTGGCCGCCACCGGTGAGCAACTGGCTGTGGAATGACCGCCACCACACCGCCTGCGGTCGTCACCGGGCCGGTGCCACCGGGAATCCGACTGGGGCTGCGGGAGAACCTGGCGCAGTTCTGCCTCTTGATCGGCGTGAACGCCCTGGTGGGCGGGATGATCGGCCAGGAGCGCACTGTATTGCCGCTGCTGGCCACCGAGGAGTTCGGTCTCACCGCCTTCACCTCCACCCTGACCTTCATCGCCGCCTTCGGCGCCGTGAAGGCGATCACCAACTTCTTCGCCGGGACACTTGCGGACCGCTACGGGCGCAAGCCCGTGCTCGTCGCCGGGTGGCTGGTCGGACTGCCGGTCCCGCTGCTCATCATCTGGGCGCCGACATGGGGGTGGATCGTGGCGGCCAACGTCCTGCTCGGGGTGAACCAGGGCCTGACCTGGTCCACCACAGTCATCATGAAGATCGACCTGGCCGGTCCGGCCCGCCGGGGCCTGGCCATGGGGCTCAACGAGGCGGCTGGCTATCTGGCGGTGGCGGCCACTGCGCTGGCGACCGGGCTTATCGCCGAGAGGTGGGGCCTTCGCCCCGAGCCGTTCTTCCTGGGCCTCGCCTACGCCGCTCTGGGGCTCGGCCTGTCGACATTGGTCGTCCGGGAGACCCGGGGGCACGCCCGCTTCGAGGCCACCAACCACGCCCCCCGGGGTGGCGTCGAGGAGCAGCTCACCACCCGCCAGGTCTTCCGGCTCACCAGCTTCAGTGAGCCGTCCCTGTCGGCCGCCTCACAGGCCGGACTGGTCAACAACCTCAACGACGGCCTGGCCTGGGGGCTCTTCCCGCTCTTCTTCGCAGCGGCAGGGCTCTCCGTCCGCTCCATCGGGGTGCTGGTTGCG
>JBOGIE010000379.1:0-2224 GCA_050742435.1 Acidimicrobiales bacterium
GAGACCGACCCCGGTCCCGACGCCACGTACTTCTGGGCCCACCAGTTCCGCATCATCGGGGGCGAGGGCGGCTACATCGGCCTGCAGACCAAGGGCAACCGGGCCGACGGGAGCCTGGGCAAGATGGCCATCTTCTCCATCTGGGACGCCATCGAGGCCGAGGGCCCGGGCACCGTCCGGTTCGGCGGTGAGGGGACGGGCTGGAGCTGCCGCATCCCCTACCAGTGGCAGGCCGGCCAGGCCTACGCCATGAAGGTGTTCACGCCGGGGGGCGGGTGGTGGGGGGCCAAGATCCGAGACGAGGCCACCGGCCAGATCTCCGAGCTGGGCGGCATCCGGGTGCCCGAGCACTGGCGCCACCTCGATTCGTGGTCGGTGATGTGGACCGAGTACTACGGCCCCCCGCTCAACAGCTGCCGGGACCTGCCCTACTCCAGCGTGGTGTTCGGCACGCCGACGGCCGACGACGGCGAGGTCAAGCCGGCCGGCTCCCACAGCCACCTGGGCGAGGGCACGTGCGAGACCTCGTTCATCGAGCCGCTGGGTGGGGGCGTGCGTCACCAGATGGGGCTTCCCGGCTAGACCGTCGCGCCGCCCTCGACCGCCACCACGTCAGGGCCTCGTCGGCGGCCAGGGCCCCGGCGGCGGCGAGCAGGGGGAGGGTGGGGACCAGGTAGCGGTTGTTGAAGCCGCTGGTGGTCGCCGCGCCCAGGATGAGGGCGGCGGCCATCCCGACCAGGAGCGCGGCCTCCTTGGCCCGCCGGCCCACGGCGATCACCGCCATCCCGGCCAGCAGGGCGCCGACCACCATCCACCAGACCAGGTGCATCCACCGCTCGTACCAGGAGAGCAGGGTCCCGGGCGTCGACCACAGCCTGAGCTCGTTCTGGGCTTGGGCCGGCCGGAGATAGCGCAGGAACTCCTTGCTGACCGATGCCGCGAAGGACACCGGATGGGCCCGGATCACGGCCAGGCTGAACCGGCGGAGCAGCCGGTTGTTCTCCGGGGTGACGGCCTCCTCGAGGTCCATCCCCCGCCCGTAGAAGAGCTGGTAGGCCGGCGAGGCGGGGTCGTACAGGTAGAACTCGAACGGCCTGGATCTCGGCCCTTGGCACAGCGGCCGGGTCTCGGGCGGGACGTCGGCACCGGTGCAGTCGGCGATCGTCGCCACGCGGGCGTAGAGGTACCAGCCGTCCGAGCCGACGAGGGAGAAGCCGGCGCCCTGGACGGCGTGCATGGTGGAGTAGGCGACGACGGGCACGACCACGCCGGCCAGGCCGAGGAGAACACCACGGCGGCCGAACCTGGCCAGCACGAGCCACGCCAGCCACACGGGGACGGCGAACAGGCCGACGGTGCGCATGGTGCAGGCCACGCCCAGGAGCAGGCCGCCGGCCGCCACCGCCGGTGCGCCGGTCCGCCCGTTCACGACGAGGAACACCGAGGCGACGAGGGTGAGGGTGAAGAACGTCTCGGCCAGGATCGACTGCTCGAGGGCGACGGTGTGGGCGTCGGCGAGCACGATGCCGGCGGCGGCCAGGGCCAGGCCCCGCCGCACCCCCGCCCAGGCGGCCAGCAGGTACACCATGGCCCCGACGGCGATGCCGGCGGCGTGCTGCACGGCGGTCACGGCGTTGAGGTGGGCACCGGGCAGGACGTCGAGGAGCCGCAGGACCAACGGGTAGCCGTTCGGCCGGGTCGGCGAGAATGGGCCCAGCGGGGCGTGCGGCGAGAGGTCCAGGTAGACGAGGGAGTCCTGGGTGACGCCCGGGGGGTTCCGGATGTCGACCAGCATCCGGACGACCGCGGCCAGCACCACGACCACCAGGGCGGCGGCGGGAAGCCGCCGGCGGTCGTGGCCCTCGGACGGCATCGCCGCCGCCGGCTGCTCCTTGCGGGCTGGGGCGCCCAAGGGCCACATGATGGTCGACGTCTCGTCCCGCCGGCGCCCGCCTGCATCGCCGCGGAGGAACACTGCACCGCCGCGGAGGAAGACCGCCCATTAGGCTCCCTCGATCGGCATTTCCCGGTACCGGCGACCCGAGGTCAGCCTTGCAGGAGCGGTTCGAAAAGGGGAAAGAGGATGCGGGGGCGACCACGCCGAAGGTCCTGGTCGTCATGCCCGCCTACAACGCGGCCCGAACCCTGGCCGCCACCTGGGCCGCCATCCCGCGCCACGTGGTCGACGAGGTCCTCCTGGTCGACGACGGCAGCCGCGACAGCA
>JBOGIE010000380.1:0-2219 GCA_050742435.1 Acidimicrobiales bacterium
TCCACGTTGGAGCCGACGCCGCCGAGGTAGCCGGGGGCGCCTCCGGACCCGGTCACGGGGAGGCCGCCAGCTCCGGCACGGCGAACCATCGGCCGGCCACCACCATGCGGTTGCGGCCCTGGGACTTGGCCCGGTAGAGGGCGGCGTCGGCGGCGAGCAGGAACGACTCCATGTCACCCTCCGCCGGGGCCACGCCGACGCTGAGGGTCACGACCGACTCCGGCCCGGGACGGCCGGGGTGGGGGATGGCGGCGTGCTCCACCGCCTTGCGGATGCGCTCGGCGGCAGCCGCCACCCGGCGCACGCCGGCGGGCAGGACCACCAAGAGCTCCTCGCCCCCGTACCGATAGGCCATATCGGCCTCGCGCAGCTCACGGCGGATGACGGTTGCGACCTGGCGCAGCGCGTCGTCGCCCGCCAGGTGGCCGGCGGCGTCGTTGAGGGTCTTGAAGTGGTCGATGTCGAAGAGAGCGACGCCGAACCGCTCGTGGTAGCGGTCGCGGCGGGACCGGAAGATCTCCAGGTCCTCGGCCATCTTCAGCCGGTTGCCCAGCCCGGTGAGGGCGTCCATCCGGGCGGTGGCGGCCATCTCGACGTTGGTCCGCTCGAGGCCCCGCTGGCGCTCGGCCAGCCGGCGGTGCAGGTCGGTCACCCGCTCGGCGACCATGAGCCGCAGGCGGAGGTCGAAGGGGCGCACCGGCTTGACCAGACAGTCGTCCACCCCGGCGGCGATGCCGGCCAGGGCGTGCTCGCTGTCGTCCAGGGCGGTGACCAGCATGAAGTACACGTACTCGACGGCGTCCCGGGCCCGGATGAGCTCGCACAGCTCCACGCCGGTCATCCCCGGCATCATCCAGTCGCTGACCACCACGTCGACCGGCTTGAGCTCGACCAGCTCGAGGGCCGCCTGGCCGGTCTCGGCCGGCAGGGAGGTGTGGCCCAGGCTGGTGACCGCCCGGGCCAGGACCAGCCGGACGAGGGGGTCGTCGTCGACGACGACGACGTTCATGTCGTGCTCCGGAAGGCCACCAGCCACGACCGCACCCGCAGGAACTCGTCGTGCAGGGCCCGCACCGGCGGTCGGGCGGCTTCCAGGTCGCCCCGCACGGCCGCGGCCCGCAGCTCCCGGCACAGCTCGGCCATGCCCCGGGCCCCGAAGCTGGCCGAGCTGCCGGTGAGGGCGTGGGCCTGGTCGGCGACGGCGGCCAGGTTGCCGGCGGCCAGCGCCTGGTCCAGGGCGTCCAGGCGGGCGGGCACGGTGGTCAGGAAGGCGTTCAGGAGCTCGCCGAGCACGCTGAACCCTTCGGCGTCGGTGATGCTGGCCAGCTGCTCGATGACCGTCTCGTCGACCGCCGGCTCCTGAGTCGCCGTGGCCTCGCCGGTCCCGGTCTGTTCTCCTCGGTCCTCCATCATGCCGGCCCCCTGTCAGCCGCTCCCGGTTCCCCTTGAGGTATCGACAGGACCGACGGGCGGCTTGAACACCTCATGGGTGCGATGCCAGGCGCATGGCCGAATTCTCGGCTCGCATCCCCACCGTGAGGCCGACGGCAACCCAAGCTTTGCCCAACTTCTACCCTGGGGCCGGTGAGATCGCTGGGGCAGTCCGGCGGGCGCATTCTCGTCGTCGACGACGACGAGTCGGTGCGCGTCCTGTTGACCCGCTATCTGGAGATGGAGGGGTTCCAGGTCGACCCGGTCCAGGACGGGGGTGAGGCCCTGGCCGCCATCGCCGCCACCATGCCCGACCTGATCCTCCTCGACCTCATGCTCCCGGCCCAGGACGGGCTCGACATCCTCACCCGGCTCCGGCGCGACAGCGACGTGCCGGTCATCCTGCTCACCGCCCGCGGGAGCGAGGCCGACCGGATCCTGGGGCTCAAGCTGGGGGCGGACGACTACGTGGTCAAGCCCTTCTCCCCCGGGGAGCTCACCGCCCGCATCAACTCCGTCCTGCGCCGCACCCGGGGTACCACGCCCCAGTCGGTCCTCCAGTTCGACGGCCTGACCCTCGATCTCGGCACCCGCGAGGTCACCGTGGGCGACCTGCTGGTGACCACCACGGCGCGGGAGTTCGACCTGCTGGCCTTCCTGGCCGCCTCGCCCCGCCAGGTGTTCTCCCGCCAGCAGCTGCTGGCCAACGTGTGGGACTCGTCCGAGGAGTGGCAGGACCCCGACACCGTCACCGAGCACATCCGCCGCATCCGCCGCCGCATCGAGCC
>JBOGIE010000381.1:0-2218 GCA_050742435.1 Acidimicrobiales bacterium
ACGCCTCCGGCGTGGACTGGAAGAGCCGCATGGCCGCCAACTCCGCCCTGATGGTCGGCCACGACCTGACCACGGTCGAGACCACCAAGCGGGACGACGCCATCGTTCTCTCCCGCCAGGCCGCCGAGGACGGCTTCGACGCCGTGGTCGTCCTCGGGGGCGACGGCGCCCTGAACGAGGCGGCCAACGGGCTGGCCGGCACGTCCACCGCCCTGGGCGTCCTGCCCGGCGGGTCGACCAACGTCTTCGCCCGCACCATCGGCATGGCGCCCAAGATGAGCCGGGCCGCCACCCAGCTGCAGGCGGCCCTGGGCCGGCCGGATTCGGTCCGCACCTTCGGCCTGGGCACGGTGGACGCCTCCAACGACACCAAGGACCGCAGGCACTTCCTGTTCCACCTGGGGATCGGCTACGACGCCGAGGTGGTGGCCCAGGTCGAGCGCCGGTCGGAGATGAAGCGCAAGATCGGCCAGGCCATCTTCGTCTACGCCTCCTTCGCCACCTACTTCAAGCACTACGACCACCGCTCGCCCAGCTTCGCCCTCGACTTCCCCGACGGCACCAGCGTGGAGGACGGCTTCTTCACCATCTGCCTCAACACCAACCCGTACACCTACCTGGGCCGCCGGCCGCTGTGCGTGACGCCGGACACCGGGCCCGAGCGGGGCCTGGTCACCGTCACCCTGCGCAATCTCAAGGTCCGCACCCTGCTCACCGTGTTCGGCTCGGCCCTGGGCAAAGGGGAGATCCTCCGGCGCAGCCCGCGCGTCGACTACCACACCGACCTGCCGTCGGTCACCGTGCGTGGTCACCGGCCCTTCCCGCACCAGGTGGACGGCGACTATCTGGGCCAGGCCGAGGAGCTTCGCGTCAGCCACGGAGAGACCAGCGTCCGCCTGATCGTCCCCTGAGCAGTTTGAGAAAAATTTCACAAACCCTTGTCCCACACTCAGGGGCAGGGGTATTCTACCTGTGGAGCCCCATCTCGCATTAGGTCGCCGTTCCTGGCTCCCGAGTTTGTGAACGACTTCACAAAGTCCGAGACCGCATCTGCGGAGGTGCTGTGGCCCTCATCTGGAATCGCCCCTACGAGTGGGACGTCGACGACTGGCGTCGCCGGGCCTCGTGCCGGGACACCGACCCGGATCTCTTCTTTCCCGTGGGCACCACGGGTCCCGCCCTCGACCAGATCGAGGCGGCCAAGGCGGTGTGCATGCAGTGTGACGCCCGCATCGACTGCCTGGAGTTCGCCCTGGCCACCAACCAGGAGGCCGGGGTGTGGGGGGCCACCTCCGAGGAGGAGCGCCGCAAGCTCCGCAAGGCCTGGCTGGCCCGGCGCCGCCGCGCCAGCTAGCGCTTCGCCCTCGCAAGCAGAGCTTGCTCGGCGAGTTGATCGTCCTTCGGGTGGCCGGCTGAGCCGGCCACCCTTCGCCGTTCTTTCTCTCGCCGGCAGCCGGGGGGGCCGCCTCCGGCGGCGCCGGCGGCCGCCGGCCACTCAAACCCCGGCCCTCGCGGCCCGCTAGACCTTTTCGAGTTGGCGTTCGGGGAGCTGGTCGGCGCGGCCCTCGATGTGGACCTTGGGCAGGCTGCGCTGGAGCCAGCGGGGGAGCCACCAGTTCTTGTCGCCCAGCAGCTCCATGGTGGCGGGCACCAGCAGCATGCGGATGATGGTGGCGTCGAGCAGGACGGCCACGGCCAGCCCGAGGCCGAACAGCTTGATGAGGCGGTCGGACTCGAGCAGGAAGCTGCCGAAGAGGAAGACCATGATGGCGGCGGCGGCGGTGATGACCCGGGCGGTGGCGGCCAGGCCGTCGGCCACCGACGTGCGGCTGTCGCCGGTCCGCAGCCACTCCTCCCGCACCCGGGAGAGCAGGAAGACCTCGTAGTCCATCGACAGGCCGAACACGATGGCGAAGAGCATCATGGGCACGAACGGCTCGATCGGCGCCGGCTCCACGCCGGTGATGGCGCTCAACCAGCCCCACTGGAACACGGCCACCACGACGCCGTAGGCCGCGCCCAGGGACAGCATGTTCATCAGGACGGCCTTGAGGGGCACGAGCACGGACCGGAAGACGGTCATGAGCAGCAGGAACGACAGGCCGAGGACGGCGGTGAAGAACAGCGGCAGCCGGTCGGTGAGGTAGTTCGAGAAGTCGACTCCCACCGGGACGCCGCCGGTGACCGCCACCTCCAGGCCGGACTGGGCCTCCAGGGG
>JBOGIE010000382.1:0-2206 GCA_050742435.1 Acidimicrobiales bacterium
AGATGACCATCCGCGAGCCCGTCGCCGACAAGACTGACTACGACGGCGGGCGGCGCCAGGCCATTCGGCTCTGGCCTGGCCGGCGTACAGCCGCGGTCGCCCGCGTGGCCGCATCCCTGATTGTCCTTGCCGGGTGCAGCCAGAGTGGGGACGGCCCCGGTCAGACCGGACTCGGCACGACCCTTCCCCCTGCGGACACGACCACGTCCACCTCGGTGGTCGGGACAGTCCCGATCACGCCGCTGCGACGCGGCCTCGTGGTGGACGAGGACTTCTCCCAGCGTGGCCAGTGGGTGCAGAAAGACGACGAGCAGGTCGCCATGGGGACCGTCGACGGCGAGTACCGGATCCTGGTCAAGAAAACGGGCGGGCAATTGTGGGGACTCCGCGGGTTCCCGTGGGCTCGCTGGCGTCTGATCGTGTGAGAAAGGCCCTGTAGCAGAAGGCGTTCACAGCATCGTCCGGGTCCTCCGTCGGCGTCTCGAAGATGTCCACAGGTCGGTTGGCACTCGAAGCCCGGACGGGCGCGGTCGCCGATCCCTTCGGTGGTGAGCCAGCCGGCTTGCCGGCTGTCGCTTCGCCTTGGCCTTCCGCAGCGACGCGCACGCCGCGACTTCCTATCGTCGGCGGTTGCGAAGCCAGCCGAGGAGGGGCCGAGACGTGCGCGTCAGCACTGCATTCAACAAGATTCTGGGCATCGCCGGGGCGACGGTGGCTTCCGTGACCTTCGGCCCCGACGGCGTCGTGGTCGGCCTGCGCCGGCGCCGGGCGAAGCTGGCCTGCCCGTGCGGGTGGAAGACCCGGGCGGCCTATGACCGCTCCACCCGGCGCTGGCGCCACCTGGACCTGGGCGCCACCAAGCTGTGGCTGGAGGCCGAGATCCGCCGCCTCGACTGCCGGCGCTGCGGTCGGGTGCGCACCGAGGAGGTGCCCTGGGCCCGCCCGGGTGCCCGCCACAGCCGTGACTTCCAGGACGTGGTGGCCTGGCTGGCCCAGCGCACCGACAAGACCACCATCACCCGCCTGCTGCGCATCAGCTGGGAGACGGTGGCCCGCATCGTGGCCACCGTGGTGGCCGACGCCCTCGACGACGCCCGCCTCGAGGGCCTGTACCGCATCGGCGTGGACGAGGTGTCCTACCGCAAGGGCCACCGCTACCTGACGGTGGTGGCCGACCACGACCGGGACGGGGCGGTGGTGTGGGCCGCCGAGGGCCGCGACCACACGGTCCTGGAGGCCTTCTACGACGAGCTCGGCGACGAGCGCGTCGCCCGCCTGGAGGCCATCAGCCTGGACATGGCTGGCGCCTACAAGCTGGCCACCGACAACAAGGCCGCCCACGTCCGCCAGTGCGTGGACCCGTTCCACCTGGTCAAGCTGGCCAACGAGGCAGTCGACAAGACCCGCCGGTGGGCCTGGAACGTGCACCGCGACCTCGGCCTGCGCTCGGCCACCTGGGTCAAGCGCACCCGCTGGGCCCTGGTCAAGGACCCCTCGGCGCTGAAGGAGTCCCAGCTGGCCGTCCTCCACCAGCTACGCCGCAACCGCTCGGTGCTCTACCGGTGCTGGCAGCTCAAAGAAGGCGTGCGGGACCTCTACCGCCTGGCCGACCCGGCGGAGGCCCCCGCCCACCTCGACTGGTGGCTGGCGTGGGCGTGCCGGTCCCGCATCCCCGCCTTCGTCACGCTGTCCAAGACGGTGCGGGCCAATCGGGAGCGCATCCTCGCCGCAGTGGAGCTCGGGCTTTCGAACTCGAAGCTGGAGGGCCTCAACTCCAAGATCCGCCTGATCAACCACCGCGGCTACGGCCACCACTCCGCCGCCGCCCTGATCGCCATGATCTACCTCTGCGCCGGCGGCGTCACGGTGGCCCTGCCGCTGCACTGATGCCCACCGTGGCGTGAGCGGTTCCCCCGGAAGCGACGCCCCTGCGTCGCTTCCTTACCTGCCCCCCCGCCGCACCCGGAGCCGGGGTCAAGGGGCGGAGGGAGCGCCAGCGACCGCAGAGCGAGGACACGGAGCGGAGCACAGCGGAGCGGAGGCCCGCAGCGTCCCCTTGACGCCGGTGGAGGGTGTGGCACCGGCCCGCCGGCACCGACGTGTTACCCCAGCTCGCTGTCGCTCGCCCGACTCCGGCCTACGGCCTCCGTCGGCAATCCGACGCCCTACCGACCATGCGTTCGCCCACGAAAGCCTTAGGAGAACC